>NZ_BDUF01000044.1:0-14197 GCF_002335525.1 Effusibacillus lacus | reverse complement strand
CATCTGATTGAGGAGAATAATGAAATACCGCCGAAGATCGTCGAGAAGGCAAAAGAAATGGGACTGTTCGGCCTCAGCATTCCTGAAGAGTACGGCGGCCTTGGGGTTGGGATGGTCGGAAAGTGCGCCATCTACGAGGAACTTGGAAAAACCCATAACGGTTTTACAACTCTGATCGGCGCCCACACCGGCATTGGCTCGGTTGGCATTGTGGAATTGGGAAACGAAGAGCAGAAGTGGCGATACCTGCCGAAAATGGCGACTGGGGAATGGATTGGAGCATTTGCTTTGACAGAACCAAGCGCAGGTTCGAATGCGACCAATCTGAAAACAACCGCCGTCCGAAAAGGAGACCGTTACATCATAAACGGATCGAAACATTACATCACCAATGCAAGAGACGCCCACGTATTCACGGTGATGGCCGTCACGGATCCCAGCAAGGGTCCGAAGGGAATCACATCTTTCATTGTAGAGAAAGACTTTCCGGGCTTCATAGTCGGAAAGACGGAAAAGAAGATGGGACTCCGAGGCTCCCATTCCTGTGAATTGTTCTTTGAAGACCTTGAAGTTCCCACGGAAAACCGTTTGGGCGGGGAAGGCGAAGGATATGTCAACGCATTGAAAATCCTTGCCAACGGACGCGCCGGCCTTGCCGCCCGAAACCTCGGTTCCTGCCAGTATCTGCTCGACAAATCGGTCCAATATTCGATGGAAAGAGAGCAATTCGGCAAACCAATCAATGAACAACAGTCGGTTCTCCATATGCTGGCCGACATGGCGATGGAGATTGAAGCGCTGCGCTGGATGACGTACCGGGTGGCCTGGATGACCGATCAAGGCATGAATGTCATTAAAGAAGCCGCAATGGTAAAGCTGTACGGTTCTGAAGTGTACAACCGTGTTGCGGACAAGGCGGTGCAAGTGCATGGCGGGATCGGATATATCGCGGAATACCCGATCGAACGGTTTTTTCGTGACGCAAGAATCACAAGGATTTACGAGGGAACTTCCGAAATTCAGCGCAACATTATCGGAGCCCAGTTGATTAAGGAACACCGTCTCATGTATTCTCCTGCGGGGGTATAGAAGGTGATAGGTTATCAGCGGCAGGGAACAGCAGATGATGGCTATAGGAAAGGGGCCTTATCGCAAGCCGGATCTGCTAATGCCCAATGAACCGATACTTGGGCCCGCGCCGATTCTGGTGAAACGGGTGTTTGATTTCGTTCGGCAGATCCGTGACACGGGCGTCACGATTTTTTGGTCGAACAGAACACGAACAGCGCTGGAGATTGCCTACCGCGGCTATGTGTTGGAAAACGGGCGGATTGTGCTGGAAGGCACCGGACAGGAATTGCTCAGCAATCAGGGACTTCGCAAAGCGTACCTGTAACGACGCGGCAAAGGAGGAAAATAAAATGAGTGAAGTTGTGATTGTGGATGCTGTCCGTACAGCAATCGGAAAAATGGGCGGCACGTTAAAAGACGTTGAAGTGGATCATCTGGCAGCCAGGGTGATTGACGAGGTGCTCAAGCGCAGCGGGATTGAGGGGGCCGAAGTTGACGAAGTGATCATGGGGCAAGCCAAACAGAGCACCGATGCGCCGAATATGGCGCGCGTCGCATTGCTGCGGGCGGGGCTACCGGTTGAAGTTCCTGGATACACGGTGCACCGCCAATGCGGGTCGGGGCTGCAGGCGATCAACAATGCGGCCCAGCAAATTCAGTGCGGGCTGGCAAACATCATTGTCGCGGGCGGAGCAGAAAGCATGAGCACCGCACCTTATTACATTCGGGGAGCCCGTTATGGGCTTGAAGCAGGAAACGGCCTCTTGCTGGATCCGAATACGGAAAGCCAACCTCGTTCACAACCCCCTGAGATCTACGGCAAGGATTTGACAATGGGGCTTACGGCGGAAAATTTGGCCGAGAAATATCAAATCAGCCGGCAGGAGCAGGATGAATTTGCTTTTCTCAGCCAGAGCCGGGCCGCCTATGCAATTTCTTCAGGCAAATTTAAGGACGAGATTGTGCCTTATGAGGTCAAGCTGAAGAAGGAAGCGATCCGATTTGAGGTGGATGAGCATCCGCGTCTGACCTCGGTCGAAAAATTGCTTACCCTGCCGTCAGTCTTTAAAAAAGGGGGGACGGTGACTGCCGGGAACTCCAGCGGCCGGAATGACGGAGCTGCAGCGGTACTCGTGATGTCGGAGACGGAGGCGGAGAAACGGGGACTGAAGCCGAAGGCCCGTATCGTCGCACAAGCGGTATCCGGCGTGTCACCCGAAATTATGGGAATCGGCCCGGTCCCAGCCACGCAAAAGGCTTTAAAAATGACTGACCTGAACCTCAAGGACATCGACCTGATCGAGCTGAACGAAGCGTTTGCCGCCCAGTCCTTGGCTGTAATTAAGGAAATGGGAATAGGACTCGAAAAGGTGAACGTAAACGGCGGTGCGATCGCGTTGGGCCATCCCCTTGGGGCAACGGGTGCCATCTTAATGACCAAATTGATCTATGAGATGGAGCGCCGTGGTTCACGGTACGGCATGGTCACCCTTTGTATTGGCGGCGGACAGGGAATCACAACGATTGTCGAAAACTTACTGCAATAACCGGGAAATGACTTGGGCATGATACGCCTTCAAGCTGAAGGGGACAGTGCGTCTGTCCCTTTTCTCTTTAGCCTTCTTGCACCTGGCGGATGTGTTTCTCGAAGCTACCTGGACCCACTGGGCATTGTATGCGGTTCTTGTGTATTTGCTGTTAATGAATTGTTTCCGGCTCGGGGCATGACCCTGATTTTAAGTTGGCCATGCTTTTTGCCGGTCACCTGCTGCTTGTCCTGCACGGAGGAAGCTTTGAGGAATGGGGGAACGCGATTACCAAAAACGTTCCGCTTTTAAGCTTGCTAATATTGGTTCTGTTGATTCAGATTAAATTCCGCCCGATTTTCTAGGAATTCACCCGGTGCTTAAGAACAGGTTACGGTGCTCAATCTGGCTGAACTGGTGGTGATTTCCTTGCCGACACAGACGCCGGATTCCGTTGTAAGCACGGGACAGATATTGAGAGAAGCATCAGGTGCTGGTAAAAGTATCCGAAAAATGTAAGAGGAATTCTGTCGATCAATACAGAATTTTTAATCAGTTATTCTGACGACGGAGGTAAGCCGGGATGGAGAAACTGAAGGAAAAACAAACAGCCGCAAAAATCGATGTCGGAGTGGCTCTTCTTGACCGGGAAGGATTCGTCGTGTACACAAATGACACAATTAAGCGATGGTTGGGAAAATCAAACCCTCAATTGATCAAGGCCGGATTGGAGCTGTTGATTCCCAACCACCGATTTTCCAAGGTATTTGCTTCCGGAAAACCAATGGATTGGCAGATGGAGCTTGGCGGTATGCACCTGCAAATCAATGCCTATCCCTATCCAAACTGCGTCGAAAAATCGGGGATTTTTCTGGTCGCGTGCAATACGGTTCCGCTAAAGATCATGCAGGAGAGGCTGTCTGAGATGAAAGCGGTTGCGGATGAATTGGACGCGATTTTTCAAAATTCCTATGATGCCATTTACATTACGGATGCAAACGGAATTACGCTCAAAACAAACGATGCGATTGAACGATTGACGGGCATTCCGAAAGAATATTACATCGGAAAAGATCTTCGGTATCTGGAAAAACGGGGAATTGTGCAAAAATTGGTCTCGTTTGAAGTGATGAAGCAAAAAAAGCCGGTCACCGTGATTCAAGAGAACTCGCTCGGCAAGGTTCTTTTAAACACCGGAAGTCCGGTGTTTAATGAACAGGGAGAGGTGATCCGGGTTGTTACCAATGTTCGGGACATTTCGGAGCTCAACCGCCTTCGGGAAGAATTGTCGCAATTGCGTAAGTTTCATGCCGGAGAAGACCAGGTGGTGGTCGCAAGCAAAGAAATGGAGCGGGTGATCGATCTCGCCTGCCGGGTGGCCGCTACTGACACCACCGTATTGCTGTTGGGCGAATCGGGGGGCGGAAAAGAAGTGGTCGCCCGTATGATCCACCGAAACAGCCGCCGTTACGAAAAAGGATCTTTCATCAAGGTGAATTGCGGGGCCATTCCGCAGGAACTTCTCGAATCCGAACTGTTCGGATACGAATCGGGAGCGTTTACCGGAGCCAAGAAAGAAGGCAAACCGGGAATGTTCGAACTCGCGCATGAAGGAACCCTTTTTCTCGACGAGATCGGCGAGATGCCGCTCCATCTGCAGGTGAAACTGCTTCGTGTATTGCAGGAGCAGGAATTTCATCGTGTGGGCGGGGTTAAACCCATTCGGGTGAATGTCCGGATCATCGCGGCAACCAATCGCGATTTAAAAAAGATGGTGGCCGAGGGTTCCTTTCGGGAGGACCTGTATTACCGACTATATGTTGTGCCAATCGAGATTCCGCCTTTGCGCAAACGAAAGGAAGACATTCTTCCGTTGATTCAATTTTATTTGGACAAATTCAACAGAAAATTTCAGACAGCCAAGAGTTTTACGGACGAGACACTGGCAATCCTGCAGCGTTATCAATGGCCGGGCAATATCCGTGAACTGGCAAACCTGATCGAACGGCTGTTGGTGATCACCCCTTCTCACGAGATTCGCCCAGATCATCTGCCCAAAATGACAGGTGTGTATGTTCCGGACAATGAACCGGCAGTTCAGGAGCACGCCCAAAACGGGCTGCCACCCGTTTCCGCTTCGGAAATCACCTATTCATTGGAAAAGATAGAAGAATGGGGAGGGCTGCAAGAGGCGGTGGAACAACTGGAGCGACAACTTTTGGCCGCCGCTTACGAGCGGTACGGAAGTTCCTATGAAGTGGCGAAAGCGTTAAAAATCAGTCAATCAACCGCAATCCGAAAAGCGTACAAATACGGAATTCGAATCAAGTCGGGGGAGGTGTAATGTATGGAATACAAAAATCTGTTGGTTGAAGTGGAGAACGGCATTGACACAATCACAATCAACCGTCCGGAAGTCCGCAACGGTGCACGGCGGGGTATATGTGACACTTCTTGACAACGCGAGGTTAGAGAGGTGCTAAAGGAATAGAAAGATTTCCATTTATTAAAGATAGATTGTTAAACTAATGGCTGATGATGTGATACATTAAACAAACAGCATTCAGGCTGCAGGGGGAATAAGTCCTCTTGGTTGCAACACATGAACTCAATCAAGGAAAAAGAGATATCTAAGACTGGTTCAAGTCGGGAATCAAGAGACGTGATGACGGGAAGGAGTTTTAATTGAACCATTACGTTATTGTATAAGTTGAGCAGTGGGGCTCGTCAATCGGTTTAGAGGGTTACCTTGACTTATCCTTAATTTTTTGCAAAGATATGAATAAAGACATCCCAATTGTGCGTACGATAAAAGAACCGCAGGCGCTGCGACACACCTACGGTCAGTACAATAGATTGCCCTAAAGGGTGATCGGCCATACTAGGTTTGGCCTACTGAAATAGACCGCTTCCCTATGCCAAGGGCGGTCTATTTCCTTTTAAGGAAGTTAAGCAGAGCCAAGACGAACATGGCGAACATGATCATCAAGGATAATGCTTGATATACCTCCACGGGCATCACCCCCTCTCCGGGGGATTAGCCGACCACCCTTGCAAGCCGATTCTATTGTACAAGGAGTATTGTACCAACCATTCAAGTGTCTCGCAATCGATTCTTCGAAAACGCTTTAGTTTGGATAAAGGTTAGAAAAATGTTAGAAGCCGCCTGTGAATCATACTCGGTTCTAACATTTCTAACAGAATATAGGATAAAACTGAAAAGCCCTGAACCCTATCGTTCAAGGCTTTTCTCATGTTGGCGGAAGCGTGTGGGAATCGAACCCACCTGAGACATCCCATGCCTCACGCTCGGTTTTGAAGACCGGGAGGGAGAAGGGGAAATGCAAACCGCCTTGTCATTTCAAGAAAAAACAACTAAATCGTCTCCGATTTTTCACTCGTACGTACTCGTTCTGAAACACAACCACCACGGTTTACTTCATACTTTAACATTTCATTTGGACAGGTACAAGCGATAAACACAAAGAACAACATAAAGAATGGGAAAAGCATCTCCTAAATGGGTTCTCATTGGCGAATATGTTCGGGATGGGACAAAGTCGGTCCCCTCATAACAAATAAAAGTTAAAATTCTTTGGTCAACAGCCGTTGATGCCGCGAAAACTTCCCAATCCGTGAGCAACAATTACAGATTTGACCGCCCCACCAGCAGGTTTGAGCGTGAATCGATATGTTATGATAATGAGAAAAAGGGAAGGGATCGAGAATGACTGAAAAAAAGAAGGATGAACGAAAGCAGGCAGAAGAACGCCGCCGACATGACAAGGACTTGTTAGACCTTTTTGATGACGCCGCACCCGATGGAGTGTATGCAGTGCCAGGCGATCTCAACGGGCCTATTTACAATCTGAGAGCCATTAATCAATGGCGGGAGGAAAATAATTGGCTTCGCAACAAAGAAATACCAGAAGAGGTTTTGGAGCGCTTTCGACTTGATTGATGTCCATATCGGACAGCGGGAAAAGCGTCTCAGATAACCCCCAAAAAAGGGGGAGGGGAGGTTAGCGCTTCTGTTGGCCGTTGTCTTCGTTGGTGCGATGACTGACCGGCTCAATCCGGCCGCCACCCGAGATGAAACTTTCCGCACGTGTAGCGACTCTTCATCCGGCGGAACCTGCAGGGGTTTTCCGACCAGATGACTTGGCACATAGACATCAAAGTCCACCGTGGCCACCGTTTTGCCTTTTTTCGTGATGGCTTTTGCCACCCCGTGATACTTCCCGGGTGCGGTAAAGACGACCGTAGCCCGCAACGACGCCCCATTGGATCGCACGTTAATTGGCGGTACCGCTTGACCATCCAGCGGCGTCATCGTGATTCTCCAATACTTCACGTAATCTGCGTCAACCTCGGGCTTTATCGGAGGGGATTCAATGGAACTGTTTGAGCCTTCCGACCAGGTACGGGTCAAGATGCCCCACGGGTCCACAATCCAGGCATATTTTCCGAGTTGGTCGACGAGCCCCCGATTTCCGGGAAGCGGGGCAATAGGGGGATCCTCTTCCGTGTAATTGTGTCTAAATCATGTGTCCACAATCAGGGATCATCGGCTCGTCGTATTCCTATTATTTTCTAAAATAAGGAAGCCCGGTCACCATCGCCTGACACAAAGTTTCATGAGACGCCGCACTCCCTGATCCGCACTCCCTGATCCACACTCCTCATCCTCTTCTTTCAGGGGAAGAAATCCTTTGGTGGTTTCCCACCCCAAAAAACTACTCTGCTCGAACGCTTCCTGTTCCCACTTGCCTTGTTCTTCTTGGCTGTGATCGCTTCGAAAAATCACTTTGAATTTCCGCGAGCGCGAGTAGCCGAAGTGGAAAATGAAAAGTGATTCGAAGCCGTCTTTTGGTATACTTTACCTAGACACCGAGTTGAGAAGAGCGACCAGTTCTGTCGGCGGAGCAAACCTCCACACTAAAGGGTGGAAAGTCAAGAAGTGAACCGCCGGATCGACACAACTGGGCGGCTTATTTCTTTGACCCAATGCAATCGACGGCTTCCGGAGTAAAAATATGAGAGCCAGGGACGAAGTCAGGCAAGGATGGCGAAAGGACAAATATGTTCTGCCCCTCAATTCGATAACGAATGTTTGATAAATGTATCCCCGAAACGAGAAATCAGGTAAACTATTAACAGGAGATGATCGTATGACGGAAAAAGAGATTCTTTCTGCCATTCTGGGGCGCATGGAGGAAGCGGGTGCAACGCTCAAGTCCCTGGACGAACGAATGGCATCCCTTGAAGGTCGAATGACGAGCCTTGAAGATCGAATGACAAACCTTGAAGGAGAAATGAAAAGCATCAAGGAAACGGTGCAACACATGAGCGACCGATTGGACGTGCAATCCCTGTACCTCCAGAAAAACCGTGAAGATTTGGACATCCTGCGAAGAAAGCAGGGGAATTGACGGAATTCACGGAGTGAATTGCGCTGACTGACCAGCAGAGGCAGTTTACGGACACTCGCAAGGGTGGACGCTGACTCCCCTCGGGGGAGTTTATGAAGATTTCGGTCAAATTGGTCGAATTTTTTTCAAAAAAACTCTCTTTATTGGCGTCCCAGAAATCGTGCGAAATGTCGTTTGCGATGTCGGAATTGCGGGTTTCTCTTTAGGGATGAAAATGTATGGTTTAGGAAAATGAATATTTCTGGAGAAAATCGAACATTTATAGACCCAATCGCGCGAAACGAACGATTACCCGTAAAACATCAAGTAAACGCCGTAAAATGCCGTTTTTATTAGGCGGAATTCGGCAGGGAAATGGGACGTTGCAAAATCGCTTACGAACGATGTCAGAGTGGATTTTGAACGATGTTTAAAGAGTTCAAGTCGTCTCCTGGTGGCTGCACGGCCGATCTACCTAGGGGATGAAACCGAGCCCCCCTCAAATGAACTAACTTGCGAACAACCTAAGGGGGTGGCCGGAGGTAGGGGGAGTTTGATTCCAAGGCGGGAGAAATATGGGATGCAAATGGAAAACGGATGGATTCAGATGAATCGGAGGCGAGGCCTTGTGCCGAGCCGCCCCCAGCGGGAAGCGAATAAGAAAAAGCCGGAATCGAATGGGATGGGCAAAACAAAATGGGATAAAGATTGGGGAATGAGCGCTTGAAGGTGTAGCCCCAGGCACTCGGGCTCTGAATCCTCTCAATAAAATAAGCCGCCCAAGGCTCACATCTCGGCGGCTTACTTCGCACCCTTTGGAGCGGAGGCCCGCCCCGGTGGTTGTGCTATCAGAGTCGGGTCTCACCCCCGCTCTGCGTCTAAGTGTAGTATACCAATTTTTTACACGTGAAGACAATAGGAAAGACCGCTTCGGATTCACTGCGCACTTCCGCTTCGGCTATTCGCACTCGCTCAAGTTTGCAGTGAATTTTTGCCGAAGTATCCCGGGGCAAAGGAATTGGGGAAGGGGCAGGCAAGGACCGGTTTCAGCGGGAGCGCGACTGAAGTTGGCAAGCCCCCCGTCCAAGTGCAAAGGCGTAGTCGGCTAACATCTTCCTCATCAAAAACCAGCACCCGGACCGGGTGATGTGGAAGACCAGGACCGGACCAATTTTCATACCAACTTGTTGGAACCCGCTGAAACCCATTCCCGAAATCGTTCGTGGCGCATCAATTCCACTCATAAAAACCGTCAATTGTCCGGGTTGTCCGGAATCGTGTGTTTGAAATCGCTGAAATCGTGGACTTTTGACAGAAAAGGCGGGAATTTGAGGTTTTTTAATCCGATTTTTTCGGTATGTTATGACCAGGTAATGTATACGTGTAGACACGTATACATGTTGACACAGTTCTCCTGTCTTTTACTTAGGACGTATAAATCGAATGAAAGATTCTCCGTACGAAGTAAGCACCAGTATGTCTTCTTTTATGTCCTCCCCAGTATCTCCATACACAAATTCGTCCAATTCTCGAATCAGCCCGAAACGGATCAGTCTATTCACGATGTTCACTTTGAGCGGAGAAATGGTGTGGTTCCGCCCGAAATCGTAAGGGTGAACAATTCCTTTTATACGCAGTGTAAGGTGGAGTTTACACCGGCAAGTGACAAGGATCTTCAATACTTTGCAATCTTGAGTACTCGAACCACTCCCGCTGGAACCCATTCCTATTCCCATTCAAATACCTCATAGCGAGACCGCTAACTGCGGTTTCGACGCAGATCTGGATTCCGCATTTGCGTAATCGGTAAGCATAAACGGAAGCCCCCGGGAGATGATCGGGGGCTTTAATGTTTTTGGAACGCAACGTTGTGCAAGAACAAAAGATTCTCTTTATTAACAAAATAATGGGTACAACAACCGCCAAAGGCCCGTCCCCTTAGGGATCAGGGGGTGATTCATTATCTTGACCCTTCGTACTTCATGACCTCTTGGATGACTGCCGGATCGATTTTCAGTTCCTCAAAGGTTTTCGCCTCAACCGTTTTTTCGTACGTGCCGTCGGTTTCCGCAAAAGAAACTTGATTCGAGGTGTCAATCATCCGGATGAAATACTTTCCGGTGACTTTTCCGTTCTCATACACACCCTCCGTTTTTAGTTCAACGGTGACCTGTGTTTGGATGGACTGTAGGTATCGCCGTGTGTAATGTATCGCCCGGAACCGATTCACATTTTCACCCGTATACCGGTATTTTTGAAACAGAACTTCTTCCGGACGTTCTGCATCTTCCTTTTTCTGAATGACGTTTCCGAATTCGTCATTCCAATAGGTCAGCGTTTCTTTATAGGCAAACGACCTGATCTCCACGGTTTGTGTGGCATCGTCCCAGTTGACTTCCGTATCCAGCGATTCGGCCACAAAACGCAAGGGTACCATGGTGCGGTTCCCGGTGTCCTTATGGAGTTCGGCTGCTACGTCAAGTTCGACCGGTTCGTTATTGACCAGGGCCGTGTTGGAGCCAATCGTCAACTTGATGACGGTGTCGCCCTTTTTGCCGGTAACAGTTTGAGTGGCATTGTCCCACTCGACGGTCGCACCCAATTTTTCAAAAATGGTCCGCATGGGAACCAGTGTCCGATCGTTTTTGATGTAGGGAGCGGCGTCAAACGTGATGGGTTGCCCGTCAAGTTGCACCATGATGTTTTCTTCGGCTTGAGCAGACATACTGCCTGCTGCCAATGAAGAGATGAATGTGAGTGTTAGTGCTAGATTTCTTATTTTCATTGAATCTCCTCCAAATTGTTTTTCACATTTGAAAGAGTTCGTTTGAAGTCGGAACATTCCTACTTTTATTATTTGGCGCAAAACCAACAAAAATTTGAACAAATATAAAAGGTCTTATTTCGGAAGAAAAATGAATTTGTCAAATGAATCATTGGCTTGGGAATATGCAGGTGGATTCACTTTTTCAAACGAACTTGTATTGTGGAGTTTGTTTCGCGGGACTGGAGAGTGAGTTAGAGTGGTAAAGAGACTTCTATCGATTTTGCTTGGACTTCTGCTTGTGCATGTAGCATTATTTGCGAATATTCAACCTTTTTTTGCAGCCGAAAAAAGTTCAGTCGTAACGGTCTACATCGACGGAAAACAGCAAACCTTTGATCCGCCTGCCCAGGTTGTAAACGGACGTACGTTGGTCCCGCTTCGCGCCATCTTTGAGAAACTCGGCGCCAAAGTGGATTGGGAAGACGCCACCCAAACAGTGAAAGCCTCCAAAGACGGAAAGAAAGTGCAACTTCGGATCGGGTCCAACAAGGCCTATGTCAACGAAGAAGAACGAACCCTGGATGTGCCGGCCCAACTGATTCAGGACCGCACCATGGTTCCGGCCCGGTTTGTCTCGGAAGCCCTGGGAGCGAAAGTAGGCTGGGACGGGGAGTTGCAAAGCGTATTCGTGCAGACAAGGCAGGATGTGGTCGCAGTCCTTGAAACGCCGGAAGGCATTACGTTTGAGTCCCAATCGCCTGCCTGGGACACTGGGAAACTCATTCGTCTCTATCAGGATTTTTTACAGAACAAACGTGGCGAAGAGATGAAGGTCTTGAGTAAAGTCATTCTCTCTCCCGAAAGGCCGGGAGGAGAGGCAGGAAAAGTCAATCTGCGATTCAGCACAAACCGAAGCGGCGAGCCGACTCAACTCGATCCCGGCCGTGAGATTTTCCTCTATCACGCTGATGATGTTACAACAATTGAGGGAATGGCCAGTACCCTTTCCCACGAATACGGTCACATCTTCTCTTTCTACTGGATCATCAAGAAGGAAAACAAATGGCCCTTTGAGCCGGATACCGGTTGGGCGAAACTTCGAAATCTCAACGCCTATCCGGTTGAATATCGAAGGTTCGATTACGACTATTCTCACTTCTGGGCGCCGGAAGAAATCATGGCGGATGAGTACGCCATGCTGTACGGTTCCCCGAAAGGGAAGCGAATCGATATCAAAGAGAAGAAACCCTTTTCCTTCAACATCCAGGACCGGATTGAGAACCAGGTCATCCCAAGTGTCGAGACGCTGCCTCAAATCAAACAGTATTGGGAAACCCTGTCGGGCGTCCCCACAGGAACTCCAGTCCTCAAGGCGCCGGAATTGGTCTCAATAAAACCGGATCCCGTTCGGATCGGTTCGTTCTCTCATACGAAGTACGTCGTGGAATTCACGCCGGCAAGTGATAAAAACTTACAATATTTTGCGGTTCTCAGTACCCGAACAACCCCATATGGCGCATGGCAAATCGTCCGTTCTCCGATTCGAAACGGAGTTGGGCCGCTCGTCCTCGGGGAAACAGAAGAAGGGTACGTGTCGATCCCTAAAAAACCGGCTTACATTCAGATTTACGCCTTTGACCCTGAAACCAAGCAGTTCGTGTATGGAAGCATGCGCTGGTTTGACTTTACCGATCCAATGAATCCGACGCCTATCGGAGATCAATTTCAATACGACGCTCAATAAAAAAAGTACGCAGCGGTTGGCTGCGTTCTTTTTTTCCTGGCTCAATCCGTCCGCCACCTGAAATGAAGTGTTCGGCACGCTTAATGACAGCAGCCGGCGGAACCTGCAATGGCTTGCCCACGTATTTCGAAGGAACGTACACGGAAAATTCCACCGTCTCCACGATCCTTCCTTTTTTCGAGACGGCTTTCGCTACCCCGTGGTACTTGCCCGGTGCCGTAAAGACGACACTGGCCCGCAAACTCGCCCCGTTGGATCGTACGTTGATAGGAGGCACCGCTTGTCCTTCGAGCGGTGTGATTGTGATTCTCCAATACTTCACATAGTCCGCATCCACTTCCGGCTTGATCGGATCCGATTCATTGGAGCCGCTCGTTCCATCCGACCAGGATCGGGATGTGCTGCCCCACTCGTCCACAACCCAGCCGTACTTCCCACGTTCCCTGACGAGCCCGTCATTTCCAGGGAGCGCGGGGATCGTCTCCTCCACCGGGTCATAGATCCAATCCCCGTCAGTCCAGGAACCACCTCCGACTCCTCCTGAACTGTCGGCACCACCTGTACCAATCCCTCCATTGCCATTGTCGACGGTCCAACTTGGATTTCTGCCATCTTGTCCTGGCGTAGGCGGAGTGCTGATGGGTATTGGGTTAACTGTTTGTTGAGCCCAAGTTTGATCGGTTCCGGAATCGCCAGATGTATTTGAAGTAGGCGTAGTTCCCGGTGTGCTGGAATGCTCCGTGCCTCCACCCGTTGTAGTCAACTCCTGCCAGGTGGAATCTGCGCTGATATTTGCTACCACGGCATCGCCTTTAGTTTCCTGGTCAATACTACTTCGAAAGCCACCAGTTGTGGTAGTTTCAGCCAATGCCTGCCCTGACCACAGGAGACTGACAACCAGCGGCACTGTCACTACTCTTTTCTTCATTGGTGTAACTCTCCCTGGGTGAAAATTTGCCCTACCGGGCATAAACCTCTCACCAATGAGATCGGTCCGTGTCTATCCTTGGTGGGGTATCCATAAACTGCCCCTTCGGGGTCAGTCAGTGTCCGCTATTGCGAGCGTCCATAAAAACACCCCGGGAGGGGTGTTGCTTACTTTTTGGCAGGAGCCAGTTGGTTTCGGAAGTTTACGGTTGTGATTAGCCATTTATTGTTTTCAAAAGTTACAACGGTTCCCACTTTTGTAAATTCGTCCATGACAAGACGGTTCGGATTGTACGTTACAATGGTATTTACAATATATGCCTTCTTGTCAGGCATGGGAATGACATCCACAACCTTTACGTCCTGCACTTCAGGCAACTTTTCTTTGCCACCAACCTCTTGGACGGCTTGCGTGTAATTGGCAAATTGCTTTTTAAGACCTGCATGAATTGCCTGATCTACGTACTCCAATCCCTTTACGTCTTCATCCGACGTACGGTTGGAGTAGGTAAGGACGGCTTTCAGAAACTTCTGGGCGACTTCTGCCGCCGCTCGTTGTTCGTCGTTCACTTCCACCAGAATGGAGTCATTTTTGGCAGCCGGCTTGTCGGAAGAGCAACCTGACAGAAGTGCCGCCACCACAAAACCTGCCGTCATGTAAGCGTCAAATATTCCCCACCTATGAGCCTTCTCTTGTCCGTGAGATAATCTTCCTCAGAATGAAGCGAGGAGGATTTTTTTATGACGCAAG
>NZ_BDUF01000043.1:32902-71023 GCF_002335525.1 Effusibacillus lacus | reverse complement strand
ATCTTGAAGAACAAAGAACCCTATAACCCTGATTTGTATAAAAAATCCGATGTTCGTCCAGTACACCGTGAAATCACGGTAGAACAAGCGATTTTATTGGCACAAGCTCAGGGTTACCGAATTATGGCGGTTGCAACCTGATTTCCTTCAAAGCTGCATGTAATACATTTTTTTACATTTGGTCGTCTAGTTGCACGGCTTATTTGGCATGCTCATTTTCATTGTTACGTGCGTTTGATAAGGATTTCAGACTTCTCCTCCCATTGTTGGTAATCGGTTTGCAGAATCTCAACCTGCAGTGTAGGTTTCCTGCTCCATCTCCTGGAGCTTGCGCCAGAGGATTTTGCCGCTGCCTGACATGGGCAGCCGGTCCATAAACTGTACAATACGCGGATACTTGTAAGCAGCCATCTGATTTTTCGACCATTCGATAATGTCTTGTTCCGACACCGTGCCCCGGTCTTTCTCGTGGAGCACTACAAATGCCTTAACGGTCTCACCTCTTCTCGCATCAGGGACTCCAATCACGCAAGCCTGTTGAACGGCAGGATGCTTATACAAAATGGCCTCGACTTCCGCCGGCCACACTTTATATCCCGAGGCATTGATCATTCTCTTGACCCGGTCCACCATGAAGAAATAGCCTTCTTCATCATATTTGGCAATATCTCCTGTCCGAAAGAACCGTTTGCCGTCAATCTGGATAAACGATTTCTCCGTCTCCTCAGGTCGGTTCCAATATCCTCTGAACACTTGGGGACCATTGACGATCACTTCCCCTTCCTCACCCGGTCCCAATTCTCTCAGTGTCTCAGGATTGATGATCCGGGCGTCAACATTGAACGCCGGAATCCCCATGCACTGCAGCTTTGGGCGGTCCGGAGGGTTCACGTGGGTTTGCGCCATGGTCTCACTTAACCCGTATCCTTCTGCATACCGGACGCCGGTCAGTTGAAAAAGCTTCTCCCCCACCGCTTCCGGCAAGGGGGCTCCTCCCCCGCCGATGGACGATAGGGACGCAAGGTTGTAGTTTGACAAATTCGGATTGGACAGAAAATCAACCACCATCGTGCTGATATTGGTCCAATGAGTGCACTCGTAACGCTCCACCACCTGAGCCGCTGTATCCCGGTTCCATCGAGTCAGAACCACCATGGTTGCCCCAATCTGAATAGGGGCGTTCATGCTGTGTTGAAGTCCTGTCACGTGAAAAAGCGGCAATGCGGTAAGAACCACTGCGTTAGGCGTAATGCTCGACCATACGCATCCGCCCACAATATTGGCCTGACAGGTTTCATGCGTATGGATGCAACCTTTGGGTCTCCCTGTGGTACCCGAAGTATAAGGCAGAACCGCAATGTCATTGTACGTTGCTGTCACCGGGCCTGGCAGCAGATTGCAAGAAAGCGCTTCCGTCCAGAGTGTTACGAAAGGATCCTCAATTGTCATACGGGGAGCCGCAACTTCCTCAGGCAGAGCAAATGGGGGCTCTGTTGGCGCGTAATCGGAATAGGCCGCTACAATCACGTCTTGCAGAATGGTGGACTGTTTCAAAGGAGCGATTCGATCATACAATTCCTGGCCAACAAGGGCGACTTTCGCCCCGCTGTCTTCGATGTAAAAAGCCAACTCTTCCGTTATGTTCATGGGGTTGATGGGGACAACAATGGCATTGGCACGCAGGATTGCATAGAAGGAAATCATGAACTGCGGAGAATTCTGCATAAACAATAGAACACGATCACCCTTTGCAACCCCCAGGCGATTCTGGAGAAAGCCGGCCAGCAGGTTGACTTCCTCGGCAAGTCTCTTGTAGGAGATTTCCGTGCCATAGTAGATAATCGCCTGCTTCTCGGGATACCTTCGGACGGTTACCTCCAGGTTGTCGCAGAGTGTCGTCTTGGGCACAACAAGGGACTTGGGTATCCGCTTGGGCCAGAATGCAAAATGCCGATTGTTCATACAATTCCCCCTTCCATTCTTTCAACCGTTTGGTAGGTACCATACCCAGCGGTATGTACATTCTATTTCTATTCTAATTCACTTTTGTCAATGCGGGTAGTTCTTTTTTTCCAAATAATCTGACTAAACAGCATGAAAAATCTCCGAAGACGTAACCCTTATTTGGCATTGGTTACCGCTTTGAACCCCGTTCCGGGTGTAGTTCGACCCTCGTTTGAATCTGTTGCCCAATTGGACACCGTTCCGAGGCTAATGCGACATCGGTTGCCCATTTGTCCCCGTTCCGTGCCTGGTTTGCCCGTTTTTTGAAGTGTCGGTTCGCTGTGGGATAAATTGGGTGTGAGAAAAGCTGGGGTTTGCGTGCTGTGATTGACTCGTCTGTGAAAAGGACTCGTCCTTGAAAAATTACGGATTGACAGGTGCTTATTTTGAAATTTGGGATAGTTATTGTTGAAAAAGCGGATTTTGAGACTCTTATTCCATCCCTTAATCGCAAAGAAGGGTATTGGATGTACTCAATAACTACCTGCGAATCCGCTATATCAAAAATCTAGCCATCTGATCGAGAAATTACGGTTCCATAATCCGTTATTTCACAACCCGTGGCAAAAAAGGTGGAAATAGCAATGACAACCATATTGAAAAATTGCAGTGATTTCCAACGTTATTTGATTTTCACTGGTTGGAAGAAAAAATAGGCAAAATAGTGGTGAAAAACACCGCAATTTCGAAAGCGTACCCTAAGCGGGCTGTCCAATGACTTTTAAGACAGCCCGCTGAGTGCATTTGCTTGAAGTACCGATTCATAGAGGTTTTTCAACAAGTACATCTTCTTTTCGATTACCGAGTCAATCGAATCGATGTAGGCCTTTGGCTCCCGCGGATTGCCGTGCCGGCCGTAACTCTTCCCGCCGGGACCGATCAATTTGGTCGAGGCACCGCCGCCAAGGCCGATGATGCACTGCCGTTCTTCCATGATGCAGATATTATACACGCTTTCTTTGCCCGGTTTTGCGTACCCGATGTTCTCCAGATTGCCGAGAATATCCTTTTGCCGGTAAACGTAATAGGGACGATACCCCAGCGTCCGGGCCCACTCGTCCGTTTCCCGCATCATCATGCGGACAAGCTGTGTGTGGGGAATCTCAAACCGCTGCTTTTCCCTGTTGACGACTGCCGTTCGCTTGAAAGACATGGTATGAACGGTTACCGAATCGGGCATCAGGGCTTCAATTCGTTCCCGTGTAAACCGGACATCGTTAAGCTCTTCTCCCGGCAAGCCCAGGATCATGTCCATGTTGATATTCTCGAATCCGGCTTCTTTCACCAGATGATAGCGTCGGTCTACAATGTCGGGTGTATGTCCCCGGCCGATGGTTTTCAAGGTCTGTGCTTTGAATGTCTGGGGATTCACCGAGATGCGATTCACGTGATAGCGACGCATGACTTCCACTCGCTCCGGTGTAATTGTATCCGGGCGCCCCGCTTCCACGGTGAACTCACGCCAGATCCCGCCATGAGCCTGCTGCCCGGCATCACGCCCTACGATTGCCTGGGCAAGGGACTCTGAAGACCGCTTTGCCCAAGCTTCGCCTCCGGGAATTTCCCTATAGATTACCTCCATCAGGAACTCCAGTTCCGGAGCGTTCAGGCTGGTGGGAGTTCCTCCGCCCAAATAAACACTAGTAACAGGGATTTGATATTCCCGCAGGAAGCGGCCGACCGCCATAAACTCTTTCTCCAGCGCTTTGAGAAAATCAAAAGCATAGGTGTACTTCTCCTCCATCGAGTAGGCCGGAAACGTACAGTAAGCGCAATGGGTCGGGCAAAAAGGAATTCCCACATAGATGCTTGCCTGATTCGAAATCTGATAGAGATCGGGTACGGTTTGCAATTGTGCGTCCGATATATCAAGCAGCAGTTCAATCCGGTCGGGTGCAATCCGATAGTCTTTTGCCAGATTGTCCTGTATTTCTGCCCGGGTCTTCCCCTGCTCCAACATGCCATGCACAAGTTTCAAGGGCCTGACTCCGGTAAGAATCCCCCACGGTTGACCCGAGCCGGTAAAATCGGCAAGACAATCATGCAGGGCGTGAAGCACCGTTTGCTTGCTCCGTTTGCGGCGGGTGGCATGATCCGTTCCAAGCGGCAATGGTTGTTCATAGGTGGCGGATGAGCGCAACTCCCCTTTTTCCAGAAGTTCGGCTCTTGCCTGAATCGTTCTGTTGTCCTCATGCAGCTGCACCCTTGCCTCCAGATCCGGACTGCCTGTATCCTCAAACGTGACGATGTCTTCCTCAAAAAAGAGGCAAGTCATCCGCTCCACTTCCGCCTGGTAATCAAAACCGATCTGCCGGACAAAAATCCTCATCTTCACATCAGCCCCCCTTTCTCTTTGTCGTATAGGGTTTTGTATCGAGTCTACCCCCGCCGTTATCCGGCGTCAACTTCTGGTTAACCGGTTCTTTAGGGCATCGACTTCCCGCTTGGTCATACCCAACTCAGCTGCGGGTTCCACATCTTCCATCCGGGCAGATATGGCCAGAAAATCGTGATCATCCACGCTCATCAACTGTGTGTTGGTTGTTTGACGGACTTGTTCCCTTAAGCTTTTGCGCATAAAAATACCGCTCCTTTCATCTACCTAGTGTGTACAACCGGTGGAGGAAAGAAACGGATGAGAGACGAACGGACAACCTTGCACCAAGGTTGCCCGTTCTGCTTACTTAAAAGGTTTGAATGTCTTGCAGTCTGTTTCTTCTGAGGTAGTTGCTTGTTTGCCCTTATTAAACACGACATAAATTTCGTCCGCTTGGCATTTGTTTCCGGTGGCCCAGTGAGTGCAGGTATTTACTTCACACAAAACATCCTTTGCCATTTGAGCTTCACCCCCTCTGACAAATAGGGTGAGATGAATGGCGGTGGACCATCCGCCGATTCAAGGGCTAATTTATGAATCTTTTGTGACAATTTTGAAAAGGGACTCCAGCCTAGCCCAAGTCCTTCTCCTCTCCTGCAAGTTCAGTTCATAGGATTTTTCCTGCACAACAGATACACTTTAAGGATGGTGCCAACGCTGACTACGGTCAGCACACTGAACGTCAGGACATGCATAATGGGTGCCATCTGTTCAAAACCGACAGTCATTGTGACCAACTCCCTTGTACTGGTAATGAATCATTCTGCACCCATTATAATTGACAACGATTCTCATTGTCAATTATAAAAATGAATTCACCTTCTCTCCTCTTTTTTCCCGGTCAAGTCCAATCTCTTTGTCCAAAACAAACAGGAAAGAGGGTATAGCTTCCTCTTTCCTGTACGTTTTACCATTGCTTATTTCAAGAAAAACTTCTCCAGATCATCAAGCAGCAGGTTGGCTGCCTTAACGCCACCGGCTGTATTCCAGATAGAGTCATCGACTTTATAAGCCTTGCCGTTCTTCACAACATTAAGATTCTTCCACAGCGGATCATTGGTCCATTCCTTTTCTGCTTGTGATGCCTTTCCATCGCCGGTTTCCCAAGTCCAGTAGAACAGGATGTCGCCTTCCATTTCCGGAATTCGTTCTTTTGTTACGTTATCAGCAAAACCTTTGTCTATATTTTGTTTTTCCGGACGGGCAAAACCAATCTGTTTTAAAATGATGCCTGCGAATGAATCAACATAGTAAATTCGAATCCGGTCCGGCATAAACCGCACAAGCGATACTTTCGTCTTTAATTTGTCGCCCGCTTTTTTCTTAAATTCCTCAACACGCTTATCAAAGGCGGAGATTACCTGTTCGCCTTCCGCTTTCTTGTTCAGAGCTTCCGCATAAAGCTTAAAGTTGTTTTTCCACTCGCCGCGAAGTGTTTCCGATAACACGGTTGGAGCAATAGCAGACAGTTGTTGATAGATTTTTTCGTGACGCAGCTTGACGCCGAGAATCAGGTCGGGTTTTAAAGCAGCGATCTCTTCGAGATTCGGTTGGTGTTCCGTCCCAAGAACTTTGACGCCTTCCATGTCTTTCTTAATGTGATCATACCAAGGGTCGCCATTCCAGGATTTAACGGCACCGACAGGTTTTATGCCCAATGCCAGGACGGCTTCCGTTCCTTCGTTTGTCAAAACGACAACTTTCTTCGGAGTACCTTTGATTGGCGTTTCACCCATGGCGTGCTTAACTGTATACTCTTCCGTTTTGCCCGCACTCGGCTCAGACTTGTCCGGTGCAGCCGCCTGTTGGTTTCCGCCTGCGCTTCCGCATCCGGCCAGCACCAATGCAAAAGAAAGGAGTACAGCGAGCAAAGCGAAGACAGATTTCTTTTTTAGGTATGTACTTGACACGTGTTTCTCCCCCTCAGTGAGAATAATTATCATTTTCCCTTTTATCCTACTTCCCTCCTCGCCACTATGTCAATACCAATTGAAAATGATTTTCAAATTCGTTGACAATCATTATCCGTGTCTCTAAACTTTATTATGAGGTTTCAAATTTTTACCGGATTCTTTCCTCACGCTTGTTTAAGAGTAAGAGAGAAGGTTTTATTATGACCCAATTGCTCCACTCAACTTCATTAAAAATTTTTGGGATTCTCATCTGTGTCGTGCTTCTTGTATGTTCCGTGTTCTCCAGTATTGTATTTGGGGTCATGGATACCAGTTGGAAAGAGGCTGTTGAAGCGTATGCCAGTTTTAATGGGACAAACGAGCATATTGTGATTAAAGAGGTGCGTGTTCCACGCGCCTTAATCGCCGCTGCGGTTGGAGCAAGTCTTGGCATTGCCGGTGCATTGCTGCAGGCGTTAACGAAAAATCCATTGGCGGATCTCAGCATTTTCGGAATTAATTCCGGGGCTTCGTTTTTCATCGTAATTGCAGCTTCATTTTTCTCTGTTAACTCCCTGTCTGGATTTGCTTGGGTTGCATTTGCGGGTGCCGCGGTCAGCGGTGTTTTCGTCTATTTCCTGGGTTCAATCGGAAGAGATGGAATGTCACCAGTCAAGCTTACATTGGCAGGTGCGGCAATGACCGCGTTGTTTTCTTCGCTTACGCATGGACTGTTGACAGCCAACGAACGGACATTGGAAGAAGTGCTGTTTTGGTTATCCGGTTCGGTTGCGGGACGCAAATTGGAAATGCTCGCAGGCGTATTTCCCTATATGATGACGGCTTGGATCTTGGCTCTGATCATTGCCGGTCCCATCAACACATTCATGTTGGGGGAAGATGTGGCAAAGGGATTGGGACAGCGGACTTTGTTGGTTAAAATCACGACAGGCATTACGATCATTCTCCTCTCCGGGAGCGCAGTTGCCGTAGCCGGTCCAATCGGTTTTATCGGGTTGATTATCCCTCACATCGCCCGCTTTCTGGTTGGAATCGATACACGTTGGATCGTTACATACAGTGCTCTGTTGGGTGCCGTTTTGCTGTTGGTCTCCGATATTGGAGCCCGTTTCATTGCAATGCCGAAGGAAATGCCGATCAGTGTAATGACGGCGTTGATCGGTGCCCCGTTTTTTGTCTATGTTGCGCGAAAGGGGCTGGCCAGATCGTGAAAAAATATGTTCCCTTTCGCATGAATAAACCGCCAGTCTCGTTTCTGCTTGACAAAAAAACTGCAGTGATCACGATCACGCTGCTGATCCTTACGATGATCTCCTTGGTGGTCAGCACCGGTTTGGGTTCAATGAAGATCCATCCGCTTGAAGTAATTAAAGTCCTGGTTGGATCCGGTGCAGAACAATACACAGTCGTGGTGCAGTCGTTCCGTCTGCCGCGCAATGTCATAGCCATACTTGTAGGCGCCGCATTGGCGGTGGCGGGAGCCATTTTACAAGGCGTGTTCCGTAACCCGCTGGCTTCGCCCGACATTATCGGAATTACAGGCGGTGCGTCGGTAGCTGCTATTATATTTATCACTCAATTTGAAAAGGCAAGCATTCACTTGCTTCCGGTTGCCGCATTCCTTGGAGCTGCAACGGTGGCCGTGCTGATTTATATATTGGCTTGGAAAAGAGGAGTGACCCCGCTTCGGCTCGTTTTAATCGGTGTAGGAATGGATTTTGCCATGCATGGCTTAACCACATTGTTCCTTGTAATCAGCCATATCCATCTTACGAGTAAAGCGAAGATCTGGTTGACCGGAACTCTTTATGGAACCACTTGGAACAATGTATCCATCATGTTGCTTTGGATGCTTGTACTGATTCCCCTTACGTTCGTTTTCGGGAGAAACGTGAACGTGCAGCAGTTGGGTGACGAAATTGCAACAGGTGTCGGAAGTGAACTGCAGCGCCACAGAGTAATCCTGCTGACTATATCTGTCGCATTGGCAGGCTCCGCGATCGCCTTCGGAGGAAACATTGCTTTTGTCGGGTTACTTGCTCCCCATATTGCACGGAAATTGGTTGGTTCCGCATTTGGAGGGCTGCTGCCCGTTTCGGCGCTTATCGGTGCGCTTATGGTGATGTTGGCCGATTTGGTTGCAAGAACTGCTTTTGCCCCGATGGATGTGCCGGTCGGAATCTTCACTTCCGCAATCGGAGCACCGTTTTTCATTTACCTGTTGTACAAAAACCAAAATCGATAGTTTAAAGGGGTATAACGTGATATGCAGGCGCTTGAAACAAGAGATCTGATGTTGTCATACGGAGACACAGTAATCATTGATCAACTGAACCTTCAGATACCGAAAGGAAAAATCACCGTTTTTATCGGCAGCAACGGCTGCGGTAAATCGACATTGCTACGGGCGCTTGCCCGTTTGCTGAAACCGCAAGGCGGTTCGGTTTTGCTTGACGGCCAGCAAATTGCCAAGCTGCCGACAAAAGACATTGCCAAGCGTCTTGCCATTCTTCCGCAATCGCCTGTGGCACCGGAAGGTCTCACTGTCCTGCAGTTGGTGAAGCAAGGGCGCTATCCCTACCAAAACTGGCTGCAGCAATGGTCGGAAGAGGACGAACAGAAGGTAAACTTTGCGTTGGAAGCAACACAAATGAAGGGATTTGCCGAACAAATGGTGGACTCCCTGTCCGGTGGTCAGCGCCAACGGGCCTGGATAGCGATGACACTGGCACAGGACACCACTACGCTGCTGTTGGATGAACCGACCACCTTTCTGGATTTGACCCATCAGATTGAGGTGCTGGACATTCTCTACAAGTTAAACCAGGAACAACAAAGCACCGTTGTGATGGTTCTGCACGACCTGAATCTGGCATGCCGTTACGCTCACAATGTCGTGGCCATCAAAGACAAATCCGTCTTTGCTCAAGGAGCGCCCGAAGAGGTCGTAACAGAGGACATGGTGCAAATAGTGTTTGGAATGGAATCCCGGATCATTGCGGATCCGATTTACGGAACTCCCCTTTGCATTCCGTTTGGAAAGGGAAGAACCATTGCCAAACCGCAGCCTGTTCTTGTATAGGAGCATACCCATGTCAGAACTGTCAAGTCTGGAAAACCTGGTTCAGAACCTGCAGACAAGCGGGTTGCACGTTCCGCTTTTTTTCCGGGGAAAAACTGCTTCCGGGGAAGTTATTCCAGTAGAGAACCTGCTTGATGAAAGCACGCTTCGTTCCCGGATTGCACGGGCAGCCGAACGGATGAATTCCGACAATCTTCTTGCCGCCGCTTCCCTGTTTCAAAAATGGTACACGAGCACCCTGCTGTCCTCTGTACTGACCCCTCTGTTGACGGCACAAACGGGGATTCTCGCATATCTGGAGCAAACAGAACTGGTGCTTGAGAACGATCTGCCTGCCGGTATCCGGTTGTCAGAATCGGTTCAATGGGTTTCCCTGTCAACGAAAGATGCCGGACGGGCTTCCCGATTGCGTTCAAAAGTATATCAAGCCCTGTTTGACGACAATCTGGGACGATTGATTTACAAAATTGCCGAAGCAATAGGCTTGTCTCCCATGATCATGTGGGGCAACGCAGGGAACTACATCGGTTATCTGTATGAACAATTTTTCAAGGACACCTCTCAGGGACTTGCATCCAGACAAGACTTGGATGCTTTGCTTAACTCATCGGGCAGCAACACCCCCCGGTTTTCCTCTACGTATCAAACAATCTGGCTGGAGGAAGCCACACCTCCCCAATCGGTACGGGTTCGGAACACTTGTTGTCTGCGGTACCAGTTCCCCGGTTGCCAGTCTTGTCTGACCTGCCCCCGTCTAAGCAGGGAAGAGCGGGTAGAGATGATAAATTCCAAGTATAAATAAAACCCGGTGTCCGGAAAGCTGCTCAAGGCTGCTTTCTGTTGACACCGGGTTCACTTTTATGGGTGGCTCTACTTACATCACCCTGATTTTCTTCGAATGTTCCTCGACGACACGCCCAATAACAACTGCGTCCTCCACTCCATTCTTCTTCAGTGCCTCCACAAGCGCATCCGCTTCCTCTGCAGGCACCGACAACAGCAATCCGCCGGATGTGACCGCATCACAGAGAATCTTGCGGGTAACCTCATCTATTGATTCCGCATATTCCAAATCATCAGCCAACCACTCATAATTGCGGAGTGAGCCGCCGGGAATGATGCCCTGTTCCGCCAGGGAGTAAGCATCGGGCAGCATTGGAACCGACTTTGCATCAATCTCAATCCCTACACAGGCCCCTCTTGCCATTTCGGCAGCGTGTCCCAGCAAGCCAAATCCGGTGATGTCAGTGCAGGCATGAACTGTGAAGCCTTGTGCCGTTTCGGAAGCCACTTTGTTTAGAGTTGCCATGACGCTCTCCACTTGGCGGATCGCTTCAGGTGTTGCTTTGGCACGTTTGATTGCCGTTGTCACAATCCCGACCCCGATAGGCTTGGTCAGAACCAGTTTGTCTCCGGGGCAGGCCCCTGCATTGGTCCACACTTTCTCAGGGTGAACGATCCCGGTGACAGCCATGCCAAACTTGGGATCCGAGTCGTCAATGGAATGGCCTCCGACGATTACCGCCCCCGCTTCCCGCACTTTATCGGCACCGCCACGCAGAATTTCCGCAAGAATCTTCTTATCCAGCTTGCTTACCGGAAAACCGACGATATTCAGAACAGTCAACGGTTTTCCGCCCATGGCGTAGACGTCTGACAAAGCGTTTGCAGCGGCAATGGCGCCAAACATATACGGATCGTCTACAATCGGGGTGAAGTAATCCACCGTCTGCACGATTGCCACATCATCTGTCAACTTATAAACCCCTGCATCGTCAGACGTATCCAGCCCCACGATCAGGTTTGCGTCAGGAAGATTTTTGGGCAAGTGGCTCAAGACTTGAGCCAGGTCCGCCGGACCGATTTTACAGCCTCAGCCCGCTTTCTCCGACAACAGAGTCAAGCGCACCGCTTCGGCAGGAGTTACCGCGTCACCTGCCCCGGTTGCAAGTGTCAAAGCATCACCCGAGCCGTTTGCAGGCCTCGCGGACGCTGTTGATACATTCATCAATTTCTCTTGGGAAGATTGTTCGGACATCGAACAACAAAGCCTCCTTTCGGATTGTGGTCATAACGGGCAAATCCACGTGCCGTAGCGCATGTTCCAGCGCGTTAAGGGAAAAGGGGGTTGTTTTTACAGCCACGAGATAAGTGGCCAGGTCTTCATCCGGCAGACTGCCGCCCCCCACCTGGGACATCCCTTCCACCACCTCAACCACCGCTTTTTCTTGAAAGACTTCTCTTAGGCCACCGGCCAATTTTTGAGCCTCGCGGTAAAGTTCCTCCCTTTTCCGGGTCAGCAGATACAGGGTGGGGATTTCCCGCAGAGCTCTTTCCTCATCCAGATACAGCAGCAAGGTGGCTTCCAAGGCGGCCAGAGTCAACTTGTCCACCCGAAGGGCTCGGGTCAGTTGGTTCTTCTTGATCTTTTTAATATATTCGGCTCTCCCTGCGATAATGCCCGCCTGAGTCCCTCCCAACAGCTTGTCCCCGGAGAAGGAGACGATGTCCACCCCGGCTTTGATGGAGGCATCCACTGTCGGTTCGTCCCCGATCCCAAATTTTCGCAAATCGATCAAGGAGCCGGACCCAAGGTCTTCATAAACAGGAATCCCATGCTGGTGGGCCAGGGAGACCAGGTCGGACAGTTCCGGCTGATAGGTAAACCCGACTATCCGAAAATTGCTGGTATGGGCCCTCATAATCATAGCGGTGTTTTCATCGATTGCATTCTCATAATCCCGTTCATGCGTCTTGTTTGTGGTGCCTACCTCAACCAGCTGGGCTCCCGATTCTTTCATCACTTCCGAGACGCGGAACGAACCGCCAATCTCAACCAGTTGGCCGCGGGATACGATGACCTTTCGCCCTTTCGCCATTTCCCGCAGAACCAGCAGCACAGCAGCCGCGTTGTTATTCACGACCAGAGCCGATTCCGCACCGGTTAACCTGCAGATCAACTCTTCCACATGGTCATAGCGGGAACCCCGTTCCCCCGTGGCGAGATTCAGTTCCAGGTTTGAATATCCCAACGCGGTCCGGTTAATCGCTTCCAGGGCTGACTCCGCAAGGGGGGCACGGCCGAGATTGGTATGCAGAACCACACCGGTCGCATTAATCACACGGCGAAAATTGGGTTGGAACCGGTTCCTGAGATACTGCTCAATCTGTTGCAGCAACTGCTCTTCCGTCACTTCATTGGATCTTGTGCCGGACAAGATTTCTTTCCGGACTGCGGAAACGGAATGCGCCGCCGCTTCGGACACCCAATCACGGGAATAGGTCTCCATCAGATGTTGACATGCCGGCAGATCCAGCAGCCGGTGCACAGCCGGCAGTTTGCGCAGCAGTTCCGTATTGGCTTCGGCTGTCATGAACTCACCTCGAATACCGAAGAACTGGAATCCATCTTATTGTACCTAATATCGACAGAGTATGGCAAATAGTGCACAAACTAAGAGTGCCGCTAAGATCACGACACTCTTTGTGAATACCCGCATTTGCTAGCTGCCGCCAAGCTGCCTCCTGGCCAGCCAGCGGGACATCAGCCCATGAGTGGGAGACAGGACGAAGGCAAGCGTGAACAAAACTCCTGCCACCGTGCTCATGGAACCGGCTATGGATGCATCGAGCAGCACTGCCAGGTAATACCCCAAGAAGGCGCAGAGGACTCCTATGACGACACTGAATCCAAGCATGAGGCCAAGGCGGTCCGTCAGCAGATAGGCAGTGGCTCCGGGCGCAACCAGCATGGCAACCACCAGAATGGCTCCGACACTCTCGAAAGAGGCCACTGTGGTCATGGAAACAAGGACCATCATCACGTAATGGATCAGCACAACGGGAATCCCGATGGCGGATGCCATGGCCGGGTCAAAGGAGCAAATTTTAAACTCCTTGTAAAACAGCCCCACCACCATCAGGCTGAGCAAGAAGGTTCCCCCCGCCATCCAGACAGCCCTTGGTCCCAGATCCATGCCTCCAACAGTCAGGGTATTCCAGGGCACATAGGCAATCTCCCCGTACAACACGTGCTCCAGATCCAAATGCACATCCTGTGCAAAAACCGAGACCAGAACAACTCCGATGGCAAACAGAGCAGTAAAGGTAACCCCAATGGCGGCATCCGACTGCACGCCTCCCTGGTTCAGGGTCTGTACGAAAAAAGTGGTCAGCAGTCCCAGGAGGGCGGCGCCGATCAACATGACAACACCGTCCATGCTGTGAGCGATCAAAAACGCCAGAACAATCCCCGGAAGTACCGCATGACTGATCGCATCACCCAGCATGGCCAGCCTTCTCAATATCAGAAAGCAGCCCAAAAAACCGCAGGAAGCCGCCACCAGGGAACCGGTCAGCAAAATCCAGGCCGTATCACTCATACTGGGTCGCTCCCTTCAAAGGAACGCATCGTGGGGCAGGAATCAACCTGTTTCTGATAGGCAGACCGCAGTTGGTATTGCCGGTACCATTTCATCAGCAGTCCCCGGCGCGGGGCAAAAACAAACGAGACCAGGAACAGCACCGTGGAAGCCAGAACGATCACCGGACCTGTAGGGAGGTGGGCCGTCATCCCGCTGACGAGTGTGCCAATAAACCCTGACGCCGCTCCGAACAGGCCAGCCAGTAAAACCATACGATCCAGTCTGTCGGTCCAATAGCGGGCTGCAAGAGCCGGAGTAATCAGCATGGCAGACATTAGGACAACACCTACCGCCTGAAGTCCTATAACAACCGCCAGTACAATCAACAGCATCATCAGCGCGTTGAGAACTCCCATAGGCAGACCCAACCCCCGACCGAATCCCGGATCAAAGCTCAGCAGCTTGAACTCCTTGAACAGCAGCCAAGTGATGAACAAGAGGATGCCGGCCAACGCCATCATCACTCGCACATCACTGCCGACAAGGGAGGCGGCCTGCCCGAACAGAAAGTCATCCAGCCCGCTCTGGTTCCCGTTGGGCGTATGCTGAATCCGTGTCAGCAGGACAATGCCGAATCCGAAGAAGACTGACAAGACAAGGCCCAAAGCTGTATCTTCCTTGATTCTCGACCAACGGGTGAGCATGCTGATGCAGAATGAGCAGAGCAGCCCGGCAGCGGCAGCCGCCAGCAAAAACACGCCAATTGACTTGCTGCCATAGATCATGAACCCGACGCATATGCCCGGCAGAGAGGCGTGAGCCACCGCATCCCCCATCAGACTGTGCTTCCTCAAATAGGCGAAACATCCAAGCACTCCGGAACTGAGCCCGAGCAGGATACAACCGGCCAACACCCACCGGGTGTTGGGGTCAGACAGCAAATTCGGCAAAGATTCCATCTTTTCCTCTCACCTCCTACACTCCGGCAATGGTCAGTTTTCCGCCGTCTTCGATAAAAGCGAGTCTTCCGCCGTAAGTCAACTGCAGGTTGTGTGGAGTAAACACCTCTGCCGCCGGTCCGACAGCAATTTTCTGAACGTTGAGCATCAGCAGCCAATCAAAGTATTCGGTTACCGTCTGCAAATCATGATGCACAACAAGGACGGTTTTACCCTGTTTTTTCAACTCGTTTAACAGGGTAATGATCGCCTTTTCGGTGGCTGCGTCCACACCTGCAAACGGTTCATCCATGAAATAGATGGAGGCGTCCTGGGCCAGTGCCCTTGCCAGAAACACGCGTTGCTGCTGGCCTCCCGACAACTGGCTGATTTGCCTGCCGGCAAAATCCGCCATGCCGACCTTTTCCAGACAATCCATCGCAATTTCCTTATCGATCGCCCGCGGTCTCCGGAACCATCCGATATGGCCGTATCGTCCCATCAGTACCACATCAAACGCGTTCGTCGGAAAGTCCCAGTCCACCGATTCCCTTTGCGGAACATACCCGATCAATTTGCGCTGCGACCTGCAAGGCTTGCCGTAGATTTCCACCTGGCCGGAAACTGTCGGAACCAGTCCGAGAATGCCCTTGATCAGGGTAGATTTTCCAGCACCGTTCGGCCCGACAACGCCGATCAGCTTGCCTTCGGGGATGGTAAACTCTATATCTTTCAATACCGGTTTCCGATGGTAGGCAACAGTCAGGTTCTTGACGGAAACCGGGGGGTGTTCAAAACTATGCATACCGTGCACTCCTCCCTTTCTTTCCTTATTTCAAAGCAGCCACAATCGTATCCACATTATGTTTGACCATGCCGATATAGGTGCCTCCCTGGGTGCCGGGATCGCCCATGGCATCGGAGAACAGTTCTCCTCCCACCGTCACGATATGGTTCTTGGCTTTCGCTCCTTCCACAACCGCCTCAATCGCCCGTTTCGGCACGCTAGATTCGATAAACACCGCCTTGATCTTCCTTTGAACCAGCATGTCAACCAAATTCTGTACGTCTTGCAGTCCGTATTCCGAGTCGGTACTGATCCCCTGCAGACCCGTTACCTCCAGGTCGTAGGCTGTCCCGAAATATCCGAAGGCGTCGTGTGCGGTGACCAATACCCTTTGCTTTTTCGGGATCTGAGCCAATTGCTGCTTGGCATAAGCGTCCAGTTCTTCCAACTGTTTCAGGTATTGTTGAGTGTTCTTTTCAAAATCCGCCTTGCGGTCAGGAGCCACTTCAATTAGACCGTCCCGGACCCGTTCGACCGCCTTCATCCACAATTTCACGTCGAACCAGACATGCGGGTCATAATGGCCGGCAAAATCGGGCGGCTCCCGCAACTGGCTTTCCGGAATATATTCCGTAACGGCAATCGCCGGCTTTTCCCTGGACATTCGCACGAAGATGTCTGCCATTTTTCCCTCCAGGTTCAACCCGTTGTAGAAAATGATGTCCGCCTTCTTTAATTTGGCGATATCCCCTTGTGACGCTTTGTAAAGATGGGGATCGACACCCGGCCCCATTAAACCCTGCACCTCTACGTGCTCCCCTCCGACATTTTTCACGATGTCGCTGATCATGCCGGTGGTGGTCGTCACTTTGACTGTTCCCTCAATTGATTTTTTTGTGTTCCCCGCACCTGGCTGCGCATTTGCCCCGCAACCGGCCAGCACCAGGGCAAGCGTTAAGAGAAGCACTGCCTGAAAGACGATTATTTTCTTGAACATGCGCGCCATACGTTTCTCCCTCCGAATATCATTTTCTTCTTAACTAACTTAGTTTCAATAGGACAACTATATTTCCCTAAGGAAACTTTTTGTTTAAAAAAATTTTCCCAAAGATGGACGGGGTGAAAAAAGTTTCCCTTATACAAAAAAATTATATGAGAGAAGATGCAAAATGTCTACTGTTCGAACAAAAAAAGGACACCCTGCGGTGTCCCTTTATGCGGTCAGATACTTTTTCAGGCTGATTGCGCCAATCAAGACCGCAAGCAGCATAAGAACAATGGTTCCCCCGGGGGCAAGATCCAGATGAAATGAAAGCACAAGTCCGCTGATGATTCCAGTCAGGGCGATTCCGACGGCTGCGAAAACTAGATTTCGGAAGCTTCGGACGATCTGCATGGCTGCTGCAACTGGGATGACGATCAGAGAGGATACCAGCAGTACCCCGACGACACGAATGGAAACCGAGACAACCAACGCAGTCATCATCATGTACAAGGCGTTTAGCCCGGCGGTGCTTACACCGCGCAATTGGGCCTGTTCCTCATCAAACGAGAGTGCAAAAAGCCGCTTGTAGAAAATAGTCACAAACAGGATCGCCGCAACTGCTACCCCCGACATCACCTGTAAATCGGTCGCGCTTACCGCAATGATGCTGCCGAACAAATAGCTGAAAACATCCAGATTGAACCCTTTTCCCAACCCGATCAGAACAATCGCAATGGCAAGTCCGCCCGAAAGCACGATGGCGATGGAAATTTCGCCATAAGTCCGGTAAGCCTTCCGCAGCTGCTCGATAAACAGCGCCCCGATAAAGGCAAACAACATGGCTGTCAGAATCGGATATACCCCAATCAGCATCCCTGTTGCGACTCCGGCCAGAGAAACATGGGCCAAGGTATCCGCCACCAGTGACAATCTCCGGACAACCAGGAAAGACCCGATCAATGGGCACATAATCCCGATGAGACCTCCCGCCAGGAGCGCCCGGATCATAAAGTCATAGTCAAAAATCTCCAGCAAACCGTCCCTACTCCTTTGTCAGTGGTGATGGTGGACCAGCTTCACGTCATGACCGTACAGGCCGGACAAGTCGCCGCCCTCCATAAATTCCTGGGGGCTTCCATGGTAATGCAGGGTTTTGTTGATGCATGCCAGTTGTCCCACTTTGTTGCTGATGGTTCCAATGTCATGAGAGACAATCACCAAAGTGATCCCGTGCACTTTGTTCAGCCGGTCGAGTATATCATAAAACTGGCCCTGTGCCTCCGCATCGACTCCCTCTACGGGCTCGTCAAGAAGGATCAACTCGGGATCTCCGACGAGCGCTCTCGCGATAAATACGCGCTGCTGCTGACCGCCCGACAGATCTCCGATCCGGCGATCCGCAAACTCGCGCATTCCGACCAACTCAAGCGCCTCGGCCACCCTTCTTTTATTTTCTTTCCAACTCCACCAGGTTCCTTTTTTTCCGAGCAGGCCGGTTTCCACAACTTCCGTTACGGTAGCCGGAAATCGCGTGTTAAACGAGGCGGCTTTTTGTGACACGTAACCGATTTTGCTCCAGTCCTTAAACTCGGAAAGAGGCCGCCCGAATAACAAGACGTCCCCTCGAACGGGACGCAGCAGTCCCAGCATGAGTTTCAACGCAGTGGACTTGCCGGCGCCATTGGGACCGATTATTCCCAAAAATTCGCCTTCATGCACAACCAGATTCAAATCTTCAACAGCAGGCCGGTCCCCGTATTGGAAATACACATTTCTCAATTCAATGACAGGTGTTTGCGACATATTAACTCCCCAGAGCCGTTACCAGATTTTTCAGGTTTTCTCGCATCTTTGAAATATAATCCTCGCCCTTTTTCTGCTCTTCTTCCGTCAAACCCTCAATCGGATTCAGCACCAGCGTCTTGGCGCCAATTTCTTTTGCGACGGTTTCCGCCACCTTGGGGCTGACCAAAGTCTCGAAGAAGATGTATTTGACATCGTGTTCACGGGCTTCTTCCACGATTTCTTTCATCGCTTTCGGGCTTGGTTCCGCATCCGGGGCCAAGCCCATGATCGGAATCTGTTCAAGGCCGTAACGGTGTGTCAGATAACCAAACGCGGCGTGTGTGGTGACAACCTCTTTTTTCTTCGCCTTTGCCAGTTCCGTTTCAAATTCCTTGTGCAGCGCTTCCAGTTTGCCGGTATACTCTTTTGCGTTTGCTTCATATTTGTCTTTATTTTGGGCATCCGCTTTCCCCAATCCTTCCGCTATCGCCTGTACCTGCTTGATGGCGTTCAGCGGATCCAGCCAGAAGTGCGGGTCATATTCCCCGTGCCCCTGTTCATCTTTGTGTTCTTCTGTTTTCTCATTTTGGTGTTCATCTTTATGCTCGCTTTCATGCTCGTGCTCAAGGTCTCCCGCCTTCAGCAGTTCCACATTTTTACTGGTGTCTATGATCACAAGTTTAGACTTGTCAACACTTTCTAACACTTTCTCGATCCACGGCTCAAAGCCTGCTCCGTTATAGATAAAAACCTTTGCTTCAGAAACTTTTTTCATGTCTTTGGGGGTTGGCTCCCAATCGTGCGGGTCTACTCCCGGCGGCACGAGATTGGTCACCGTAATGTTTTCTTTTCCGACGTTTTTGGAAAAATCAGCCAAGGGATAGAAGCTAGTGATTACCTGAATCTTTTTTGCATCTTGTGACGCAGGATCCGGCTTTTGCGCCGGATTTGAACAGCCGGCACTCAACGCCAGCAATGCTCCAACTGCCAATGCGGTGCAGACTCTTGTCAAGAGCTTATTCACCTCAATTCCCCCCAAATCCTTTCTCAACTTAAATCGTAGTTTATCAGATTTACTACACAAGCTAGTATATAATGTGATGACAACTACGTCAACATAAATCGTAATAAATACGATTTGTTGTATGCAAAGAAATCCGAACCAGAAAGGAATTTTACCGGAACGACAAATATTGCAAGGTTACTTGGCCGGCTTACAGTCCGTACAATACCCATAAATTTCAAATTTATGTCCCGTAATGGTGAACTCGGCCGGTTCACCAAGCATCGCATCCAAAGGACATGATTTGATATGCCGGGCTTTCCCGCATGAAAGACAAATCAAGTGGTGGTGATGCTCGTCTGTCGAACAACGAAACCGGTAGATTCGTTCCCCGCCCAGCTCTGTCGCTTCCAGAATGCCCATATTTTCAAACAACGTAAGATTGCGGTAAATGGTATCATAACTAAGGCCCGGATAGTCTTCCTGCATGTATTCCAGAATGTCCTTGGCGGATAAATATCGCTTCTCACGGTCAAAGATGCGGATCATCTGTTCCCGTTTCCCCGTAAATTTATAACCTTCTTCTTTTAGCAATTGCAGAGCCTGCTCAACAGTCATCATCATTCACCCCTGCTGTCTATTATATCATTATCGCAGATGACCACTTCACTCATTCTTCTTTCATCCGTAAAAATTTCGATTTGCACAGATGCAAGCAGAAAAAACCTCATATCCCTCTTAAATAATAACAATTACGATTTGAAAGGAAAGTTGCAAGACATGTCTGCATAATCATTACAGACAACCCTTTGAGGAGGAAGTTAGATGGAACTGATTTATACAATTCCTGCAGCAGTTGGATTGGGAGCGCTGCATTCTCTGGAACCGGGACACGGAAAAGGGGTTTTGACCGCATACCTGATATCCTCGCGGGCAAGGACAAGGGACGCAATCTTACTGGGGATCATATCCGCAATCGCACATACGCTTTCCATCGTATTATTGGCATTTGCAGCGTCGTCAACTGTAAAGATTTTTGTTCAGGATCAAATGGTTGCCTGGATGCAACTGATCTCCGGATCCGTAATTTGTCTGATGGGGGGGAGAATCCTCCTTCAACAGGTACGACCGCGGGTAGTGGTGGTTGGAAAAATCGGACATCATCTTGACGACGATACCCAATTCCATCAAGAAACATGTACCCATCACCATCATCATGCGCACCATGGTCGTGAAACGCCATCTTCCCTGGCAAGGCTGTTTTCCATCGGATTTTTTACCGGCCTGATTCCCTGCCCCAGCGCCCTCGCCGTTTTACTCGCCGCCATCTCAGCCAATCAGATTCCCATGGGACTCGGATTGGTTGCCGCTTTCTCAATTGGCAGCGCCATTGCCATGAGTACATTGGGAATGGTGGTGGTCAGGGCGGAAGATTCCGTCAGGCAGCTTGAGAAATGGCGTGTGGCCAATGCTTTGACGTTTGTATCATCAATTCTCATTCTCTGTCTTGGCGGTTTCGTCTTCTACCATGCCCTGACCGGACTCGGTCTTTCCTAAATTCGGGACATAAAGAAAAAACACAATGGCAGTCTAGATTTTCTCAAAGGCCATTGTGTTTTTATTATTTCAGCTTACCTTGTCAATTCGGCTGGGCTGCAGGATGGGAACCGGCGATGAGTTTCTCTTTCCGGAAGAAGTAAAGATCTGTTTAAACACAATTTCGCCTTCAATTTCAACACTTTCCCCTATGTCCTGCGGGATTTGCGAACCGTCGCTCAGCATCGGAATAATCTTGATTTTGTCCCCGTTCACGAGGACTCCGTCATCGATCTCGATAAAAGCGATACAATTGACGTTGGTGTCCTCACTGTCAAAATAGGCTCTCTTTCTCACGATCTTGCCGGTGATCTTCAAGTCCTCTCCCCCTCCTTACTCTATTTATACAATTGTAATACAATTCAGTCAACGATATTTTTGTACTACAACACACAAACAAAAAACCTCGTCTCTATTATAACGAGGTTCGTCCAAATAGGCGAGAGTTAATCGTCTTCCTTTTCGTCATCATCATCGTGTTCTTCGTGTTTTTTCTCCTTCCCGTCTTGTTTCCCGTTCCCTTTGTGTTTGCCGTTGTCTTCATGTTTTTGTCGGGCTTTTGCTTCCGGATGGTCCGGTTCAAATTCGATTTCTCTGCCGTCAACCGTCTCCATTTCAAACTCTACAAGAGCGAATACCGCCTTGTTGTTCACTTTGGTGCCCGGATTCGCCATAATTTGCTGAAGCGTGCCCAACAAATCCCAACGATTCAACAGATTGTTCATAAGATCCCGTGCTTTGTCCCCCGACAGATGCACCTTGACAGATCCGATCTCGCCATTCAGGCGCGGGGTGCCGTTTCCCTCCACATGGTATTCCAGTTTCAATTCCCCTTGGTCGGTCTTCGCTTTCATATGCAGCTTACGGATGGTGTCCATCGACAGTGTCTGGTTGGCTGTTGTTTGGGCAACCGCTTGAACGGTATCAGATTGCCGGGATTGCGATTGTTCATTGCTTACCAGAAACGGATTCGGAATTTCTTCCAGATTCGATGTCGTTTGTTCGGTGGTGACAACCGCTTCGGGCTGTACTTTCTCAATTGTAATCGATGCCCTGCTGATCGGTTTCTCATTGGCAAAGGCATACAGGGAGGTGGCGAATACAAGCGGTGTTCCGATTAGTGCGATCTTGATCCATTTGTGCATTTGATCCTCTCCTTTTCCCAATCTCCCCAAAAGGTTTCCTCATGCAATAGAATACGGCGGATGAAAGTTCTAAATGTCCGTCGAAACTGGACTCCGAATCGAAACATTGATACGATATTCGTTGGCAGAATGGGGGAGAAGGTAAATGAATCGAACAAATTCAGAACGTTGTTATGAAGAAGCTTTGAAGTACATAGTCGGGGGCGTCAATTCTCCGTCGCGGGCTTTTAAGGCAGTCGGCGGCGGTGCTCCCGTATTTATGGAACGGGGAAAAGGGGCTTACTTCTGGGATGTGGACGGGAACCGGTACATTGATTATCTGGCCGCCTACGGACCTTTGATTCACGGCCACGGTCACCCGCACATCGCCAAAGCCATTGCCAAGACGGCGGAAAACGGGGTATTGTATGGAACTCCCACGACCCTTGAAATTGACTTTGCCAAAATGCTGCAGAAAGCAATCCCGTCCCTGGAAAAAATCCGCTTCGTCAATTCCGGTACGGAGGCGGTCATGACGACGATCCGTGTGGCCCGCGCCTATACCCAACGGGACAAGATCATCAAGTTTGCAGGCTGCTACCACGGACACTCCGACCTGGTGCTGGTTGCAGCAGGATCGGGCCCCTCTACGCTGGGGATTCCTGATTCGGCCGGGATTCCGCAATCGATTGCCAACGAGGTGATCACCGTTCCGTTTAATGACCTGAACGGACTGGAACAGGCGCTTCACTATTGGGGAAAGGAAGTGGCTGCTGTCCTGGTGGAGCCGATTGTTGGGAATTTCGGCATGGTGCACCCCGAACCGGGCTTCCTGGAAGGGATCAATGAACTGGCACACAAACACGGAGCGCTTGTCATCTACGACGAGGTGATCACCGCCTTTCGCTTTCACTACGGCGGGGCGCAGGATCTGCTGAAAGTGTATCCGGACATGACGGCTCTCGGGAAAATCATTGGGGGAGGACTGCCAATCGGAGCTTACGGAGGACGGCAGGACATTATGGAGAAAGTCGCCCCCCTCGGCCCGGCATACCAGGCAGGTACGATGGCCGGGAACCCGGCATCCATTTCCGCCGGGATCGCGTGTCTGGAAGCGTTGCAGGAACCTGGAACCTATGAACGGCTGGATGAGCTGGGAAGACGACTGGAAGAGGGTCTGCGGGAAGCGGCCCGCTCACATGGATATCCCGTCACGATCAATCGGATCAAGGGTGCTCTCACTGTGTATTTTGGCAGAACCGAGCCGGTGCGGAACTACGAGGATGCCCAGTCAACAGACGGTGAACTGTTCGGCCGCTTTTTCAAGCTGATGCTGGAGGAAGGAGTCTGCCTGGCACCCTCCAAGTATGAAGCCTGGTTTATCTCCACCGCCCACTCGCGTGAAGACATTGAATATACGATTGAAGCGGCGGAGCGGGCGTTTGCGAAGCTGCCGGACTAGTTCAATTGCAAATGCAGGGGGCTACCCCCAAAGGGTAAACTCAGAATAGGACAGTCCCAAAATCTTAATAATGAAGCCTCCAAAACCACTGCTAAACTGGAGTCGGAGGCTTCGTTTGCTTATGAATTCAACTTTCGCAGCCTAAATTGGCAGACACCCCTTGATATCACTGGGTAAACTCGAAATCAATTACTGTTGCTTTCATGTGGCATTAAACCGTTTGTGCGTTTCAAGAATTACCCTACATTTCTCAAAAACGGTTCACAAAGGTCGGTGGGACTTCTCCAAACCGAATTTCTAGTTCACATAATGTATCTGCTGGTGAGATAAGGCTGATTGTCAGCCTTATTTTTGATTTTTTGATTGTCGCTTCAAGAATAGAACTGATTTTCAGCCTTATTCGGGTGAGTTTCGAGGTGTATAGGCAAAAAATAGTAAATAGGACTGAAAAACAGTCCTATTTTGGGGAGTACCTTTGTTTGGACAAAAATAAGCCTGAAATGCAGTCCTATTTTTTCTTACCTTTGCAAGTGGCAGAATTAGTTATTGGTAAAGTAAAGTCTTCCAGGTGCCCGCACAGAATGCAAACCCGCCACATATGGTGAAGTACCGGGCACAAGCCCACAAATACTTCACAGGACGGGATGCATATGGGTGTTGAACTGCTTGCTCTGCATTGGGTCTATTTGTTGTTCATCCTGCTCATCATCGGTGTCATGGTCATGCGGCGGGACACCAGCCTTGTCTGCATCATCGGCATATTCGTCATTTCGGTTATGACAACCGGGTCTTTAGGCAAATCGGTCGGCAGTGTGTTCAACAGTTTTATTTTTGCCATTACCGAACTATTGTCCACGATTCTGGTAATCTGCATCATTGTAGCGATGAGCCGGGTGTTGACCGATTCGGGAATTAACGAAGTCATGATCAGACCTGTGGCAAGACTCATCCGCTCCCCCGGTCTGGCCTATTGGGTGATCGGCATCCTAATGATGGTGATTTCCTGGTTCTTCTGGCCATCCCCCGGGGTCGCTTTGATTGGAGCCGTTTTGCTGCCGGTCGCCCTGCGGATGGGACTTCCCGCTTTGGGAATAGCCATGGCCATGAATCTGTTCGGACATGGCATTGCGCTGTCAGGAGATTTTGTAATTCAAGGCGCTCCCACGATCACCTCGAAAGCGGCCGGCATTCCGGTGGGCGATGTGATATCTGCCAGCGTTCCTCTTGTTTTTGTTATGGGGGTTGTAACCACCATTGTCGCTTTCTGGTTTTTGCGCAAAGACATGAAATCCGGGGCTCTCACCGTCGATCAGAATCAACTGGCGGAGTTGGGCAATCAACAGAGGGAAGCGGCCGGCGGGTATGTCAAACTGATGGCCGTTCTGGTTCCCATCCTTTTCTTGTTGGATGTCATTGCCATGATCATGCTTGACCTGAAAGGCGGCGACGCTACAGCCCTGTTGGGCGGTACGGCCATCTTCATTCTGATCCTGTCCACTTTGCTACATTACAAGGAAAATCGTCTGGAGAAAATCACCCAGTACATGATTCAGGGGTTTGAATTTGGTTTCAAAGTGTTCGGCCCCGTCATTCCGATTGCCGCCTTTTTCTATCTTGGGGACTCGGGATTCAAGGAAATACTGGGCGATTACCTGCCGAAAGAGTCGCACGGCATCGTCAATGATCTTGGGGTTGCCTTGGCAAACTCCGTTCCCCTGTCTCCTGCCATCGGAGCTGTTACCCTGACAACTGTCGGAGCGATTACCGGTCTGGACGGTTCCGGTTTCTCAGGGGTGTCACTGGCAGGATCCATTGCCAAACTGTTCGGAACTGCCATCGATGCCAGTATCGCCACCTTGACCGCTCTGGGTCAAATCGCAGCCATCTGGGTGGGCGGAGGCACTCTGGTCCCCTGGGCCCTGATTCCGGCAGCTGCCATATGCGGTGTCGACCCGTTTGAACTGGCCCGCCGCAACCTGATCCCTGTCGTGATTGGACTCCTTGTCACAACCTTGTTTGCGATGTTCCTAATCTAGATGCATCCCAGTAGAAACGGAAGGAGGCACTCCATCAGGAGAGAGCCTCCCTATTTCCAGTTCCCGACCGGTTAGCTTTCATACACCACTTTCCCCGTATCCCGGCAACTGTAGCCTCCAAGATCCTCCACCTGCCGGCGGAACCTTTCTGAAGTCATCACCGACAGAAGAAGTTGGCCTGCTTCACTCTCATAAAACTCCCGGGTCATCAACAAATCGTACCGTTCTTCGGCAACAGGGACAAAACCCAGCTGAAACGCTTTTGCCGCAGACAGGATTCCCAACCCGCAATCGGCGGTGCCGCCTGCAACTGCCGCCGCCACGCTTAGATGAGAGAAGTCTTCCCTATTATATCCGTAAACATCTTCCGGCTTCATGCCGGCCTGTTTCAACAGATAATCAAACAGCAACCGGGTTCCTGCCCCCCGCTGGCGGTTGATGTACGTCAGTCCGTCCCGCTTCAGATCCTCAATCTTCTGAATCCCCAATGGATTGCCTGACGGAACAATCCATCCCTGCTGCCGGTACACCAAATTCACCAACACATACGGCACATCCCGAAGATATTGATTCACAAACGGAATATTGTACTCCCCTGTATTCTCGTCAAACAGATGGACACCTGCCGCATGCGCCTCCCCCTTGCGAATCGCCAGGATGCCGCCCATACTTCCCACGTGGGCGGAAGACATAAACCGGTCAGGAGCCGCTTTGTGAATGGCCGTTGCCAACAAGTCCAACGTCATGTCATGACTGCCGGCGAACACCATGGTGTTCTCGATTTGTTCAAGGGGCCGGTAAAGTTCAATATCCACCTCTTCCCCCTGTTCATAGCCAAGACTGGTGGTAGGAATCCGGAGCAATCCGTCGGCCCGCACCATCGACATGGTTACACCTGCCGCCCGCGTAAGCGGATTGGCAATAAACTTGCCTCTGACAGCCCCGATCGTCATCCGAACAAAATCTTCCGCCCCCATCACGGAAACCACCCGTCTGCCAAGGGTGGCCTTGATATTGGTCCTGACAGGTTCGGACAGGCCCAGGTATTTGTAAACCAGCGGACGGGCAAACCACTCCAGAGCCAGATAGGCGGACACCGGATACCCCGGAAGCCCGATCACGGGCTTGCCCTTGACTTGGCCAATCACGACCGGCTTGCCCGGACGCGTGGCCACTCCGTGCATCATAACCTCTCCCAATTCCTGGATCACGTGAACGGTGAAATCTTCCGAACCGGCGGAAGAACCGGCGTTCATCAGCACAAAATCGGAAGTCTCCACCGCTTCCAATACCGCTTCCTTGATCTTGACGTAATTGTCTTCCACAATCCCCTTGTACACCGGTTCCGCTCCCCAAGTCTGCAGATAGGAAGCAAAGACGGTACCGTTAAATTCGGGAATTTCCCCTCGTTCAATCTTCTTCTTCGGATACACCAGTTCGGTACCGGTAGGGATAATGGCCGCTTTTGGCCTGGAAATTACGGGCACTTCCACAACTCCACCCGCAAGCATTGCTCCCAAATCCACCGGGCGCAGCACATGATGGGCAGGCAGAATCAATTCGCCGGCCACCACATCTTCGCCAATCTGGCGGATATGCTGCCAGGGACTCGCCGGTTCGATGATTTCGTAGGTGTCCTCATCAATCATGTGGACATTCTCAATCATGATCACCGCATCAAATTGTTCCGGGATCGGGTCTCCCGTGTCAATCACCTGGAAATCTGTTCCCCTTCGTAGTTTGAGCGGATTCTTCTCATGCGCCGAATAGGTGGAACTGGCTTTCACCGCAATTCCGTCCATTGCGGAAGCATGATAATTGGGCATTGAGACCTCGGCAAAAATCGGTTCCGCCGTAACCCGTCCCAATGCATCCACTGTTGAAATCCATTCTGTCCGTGGCAGAAACTCAACAGCATCCAGGAGTCTCTTCTGAGCGACAGCCAGCGGCGTGTCCTCCAGATAAATCTTCCTCTTCACTGACAATCCCCCGTTCCCCTGCAAAACAGTTTACTTCCACCCATTCGCCCTGCAGCAATCCTTCCTTGGGCCCCGGAATCTCAATCACGCCGTGACTTTCAGTCAAAGTCGAAACCAGACCCGACTTCCCAAATACGGGCACCGCCCATACTTCCCCGTCCCGTTTTTCCAAACGAACCCGAACATAATCGGAACGCCCCACCGCCGATGGCAGATTCCGGCTCAGCCGGGCACGTATGCGAGGATCAAAGGGATGGGGAGTCCGATCATACAGCCTGTTGACAATCCGCCTAACAACCAGGTCAAAGATGACCAAAGCCGACGCCGGGTGACCCGGCAGTCCGACGACTGGCTTTCGCCCCGCTTTGGCAAGAATGGTTGGTTTCCCCGGCTTGACAGAAATCCCATGCACGAGGATACCCGGTTCCCCCAGTTCTTGCATCACCTGCACGGTATAATCCCTTGTCCCGACTGAACTTCCTCCCGACATGATCAACATGTCCACTTTTTCAAAAAGGGCCTTTGCACGCGCCAGGTACTCCTCGTACTGATCCTTGACAATCCCGCCATAGATCACTTCCGCCCCCATGCTGTTCAAGGAAGCTCCTATGGCAACCGTGTTGATGTCGCGGATCTCCCCCGGTTTCAACTGTTTCGTTTCGGGCGGCACGATTTCATCACCGGTGGATAGAATTCCGACAACCGGTTTTGCGAACACTTTGACCCGGGATACCCCGACTGCCGCCATCAACCCCAAATCCTGCGGTTCCAACCGATGACCGCGGGATAGGATCAATTGTCCTGCACGCACATCTTCCCCCCGGCGAATTACATTCTCCCCGGGGGCCACTTGCTTGTATACGTTGAGCAGGGCTCCAACCTCTTCCGCATGTTCAATCATAACAACCGCATCCGCACCGTCCGGCATCATACCGCCCGTCGGAATATATTTCGCCTGGCCTGCTCCAACCGAGCCTGCCTCTCCGCCCATCTCAACCACACCTGTCAGGTCAAGGAAGGAAGGCATCGATTCGTTGGCGCCATAGGTCTCTTGTGCACGAACTGCATACCCGTCCACCGTTGAACGGTCAAAACCCGGGACATCTTCCGCTGCCCGAACATCTTCCGCCAACACACGTCCAAATGCTTCATACAATGCCACTTCCTCGAAGCGCTCCAAAGGCTCATACGTTTCCTCAATCAACCTGAGAACGTCCCGGGTTTCATGAACCTGGAAAAACTTCACGCTTTCTCCCTCCCTCCGAGAGCCATTTCAATACCTGTTGATAATCTTCCGGATTGTTCATGTTGAAGAACACTTGCCCAATATTTATATGATTGGGGAAATCGGCTTCCGTAACCTGTTTGACACGCAAACTGTCCAGCAAATAAATCATTCGCAGCTTACTTGAGAGCAGCATCTCTTCAATCGGATTGGCGCAGCGCTTGTGATAAACGGCAAACAAAGGATGCAGTTGCCCGCCTATAACAGGCACCACCGCATCAAATCCCGTTGGTTCTTCGTTAGCTGAACGGTCAGCGCCCGCCAATTCCATCAGGAAAAGCCCGACTTCTGCCGTAACCATCGGCATATCACAGGCAACAACAAGATTCCAATCGCAAGGGGAGGCTTGCAGCCCCACTTGAATCCCGGCCAGAGGACCCAGGCCCGGATGACGATCTCCCACCATCGTCTCCCCCAGGAACCGATAAGATTCAGGCTCGTTGGTGACAACGACGAAATGGGGAGAGGCTCCCCTTTCATCCGGTGCAGGCACAAGAGAACGGAGCTGATCGCGGATATGTTCAATATTTGGTTTGCCAAGGATCGGGAGCAAAGCTTTGTTTGTCCCCATGCGGCTGGATTTGCCGCCTGCCAGGAGGACAACCCCGTATTGGCTGGCAAGGTTTGTTTTACTGGAGTGTACCATCCGGTTTTCCGCCTTTGTAATATCCGTTTTCCACCGCGAACAAATCCAGGTGGGTGGTGGACAGATCATCCAGAAGCAGCATCGCGGGCGGCGATGGCTGCAGTTTGTTCGACACCTTCACATAGTTTTTGCATACCTCGCAAACATCGATCTGGTATTGGGCTCCCGTTTTGGGATCTTCCATCATGAAGGTTTCCAGTTTTTCATGATCATTATTGCCGCATGCGGGACAGGCAATCCGTTTAAAAGGCCAGTCCCCGCCACAGGAAGTGCATCGCAAGTAGCGGAACCGCTCCGTGTCCCGAATCTCGGCCAGAGCAGGGGTATCTCCACAGAACGGGCAATACCCGTGCTGCCATTTTTCCAGCAGAAACGCTTTGTCCGGAACCAGAGCGGATCCGTAACTATGCAAAGTTGGCAGCAAACTGTATTGGATGAGGACCGAGAGAAGATCCTGCGGCAGGTCTTGTCCCAGAGTCACCCGGGTAAACGGTTCAAGATCCCCTTTGATCCACCCACGAAGTACTTGTTCAAGATGGGCGTCGGAAAGTCCTTTTTCCCATTTCTTAAATTTCTTTCTTGCGTCACCCGTTCCCGCCCAATCGGTCAACTCCCGGAAGAGGGCGACAGCGTAACGCAGTTCCACCTGGTCTTCCTTTCCTTCCAGCAAAGGGGTTCCGGCCTCCAGCTTGGCTAAAACTTCTTCCTTTTCAATGGAAAACGGCGTAATTTTGGGAACGTGTTTTTCCATTCGTTCCACCAGATCCGTATGTACTTTCGCGATGTCTTTGTATTGTCTGTCCTTGTCAATCAATTGCCGCCAGCGTTTTTTTACGCTTTCTACAACGTTTGATTTGGCCGCCATGGAAAGCACCACCTTTCCTTGTTCATTGTAACCTATTTTCGCGTAAAAAAGAGGGGGGTGAACTTCCGTCCACCACCCTCCTTACATATTAAATCAGAAACCGTAATATCCGGATTGCGGGCCCATGACCACCACGTAACGCAGGAAGTAACAGCCAACGATCACCAGGCAACTGCTGACAAAAGCCGTACGTTGTCCCAAGATATTAGGCTTCCACTTGAGCAGCAGCGGGACCAGCAGTCCGAGAACCACCACTCCTCCCCAAAGCAGCACACCATACAGACCGGTTGCCACTTTGGACGCCCAGGTTCCGAGCGACACCACAAAAACAATCAGTACCACAAGCTCAAAGAGAATCATGTACTTGTCTGCTTTTTCAAGCTTATAGCGGTATTCGCTCAACTCGCTTTGCTTCGGTGTCATCAGAACCATCAGGGCCATCCCCGCAGACATCCCGGACGCCAAGAACAGAACGGGAATCAGCGGACTTGCCGCCCAACCGGGAAGCTGGGAGGTGTTAGCCAAGACCCCGGTATAAGTAGCCAGGTAGAAGGCGGTAAAAATTCCCCAGATCAGGAAGAACTTCGATACGGGTCCTTCATGAAGAAAATTAGCCACTTTTACAAGCAGGGGAACCTTGACTTTCCCCATTTTTACCAGAGCGTAGAGGAAACCGGCCGCCGCAAAACCGCCGAATCCTCCCAATACCCATCCACCGAGAGACATTGGGGAATGCAGCTTCAACATGGGACTGGATTCACGCCAGTACCAAAGCATGTTCAGAAAACGCTCAGGACGATCCAGGTCAATGATCAGCAGGAATCCGCAAACAAAGATCAACGGAAGACCCACAAGATAGCCCCTGATGGCACCCTGCAAATCGGACTTGGAGCCTGCTAGCTGGGCAATGGCAGCGGTAATGTAGGTTCCCGCCGCGATCCCCGCAAAGAAGAAGTACCACACGATCTCCCAGTGCCAGGAAGGGGAGGTCAGTTGATGCGTAAAATAATCATATGGATTGACAGGCATCTTGTTCTCCTCCTTACATGACCTGAGATTGGTCTTTGTCAGAATCAACCGGTTTGCTGACCATCCGCTTGCTGCGGAACGCCAGCAAAGCCAGTACACCGGCTGCCACCATCCCCGCAATGGAGAACATGTAGCTCTTCATCATGTTCTTTTGCGGCAACTGCGGATTGGTCGGCAATCCATAAACTTCGGGCTTTTCCAGCAACAGATAGAACACGTTCAAACCGTTAAGAATATCGGATTTGCCGTAGATTTGCGCCTTGTTGTACCCCATGTTCTTGAGCAGCTTCTCACGATCTTCCGCCAGCTGCATCAGTTGCGGAACTTCCCCGAACTGGATACAGTCAGTCGGACATGCTTGAGCACATGCAGGCTGCTGGCCGACCTGCAGACGGTCGTAGCACAAAGTGCATTTTTGCGCGGTACCCGAAATGTGGCTGATCTCGATGACACCGAACGGACAGCCTGTAATACAGTAACGGCATCCGATGCAAGTGTCCTGATCGATATATACCGTGTCAAATTCGGTGCGGATAATCGCGTTTGTCGGGCAAACTTCCATACATCCCGCCAGTTGACAGTGTTTGCAGGAGTCGCTGAGGAAGAGCCATCTGGAATCGGAACGATCCTCGCTGAACAATTCGACAAACTTTACATGTCTCCAGTTTGTATCCGACAAGTGGCCGGTATTGTCATAGCTGATACCGGTAAGCCCGATTTCCTGTTCCATCGGAAGCCCGTTCCACTCTTTGCATGCAACCTGACAGGCTTTGCAACCGTGGCAAGTTGAAGTGTCAATTAACATCCCCATTGATTTTTCCACCACCGATTACACCCCCTGTTTGAGACGGCCTTTACGGACATTGACCGTAAACGCTTTGGATTCGTGAATGGTTACGTTCGGGTCACCCACCATCAGTGTCAATTCGTTGGAAGCGGCACCTTTGGCTACACCGGCATATCCGTAGTGAATCGGCATCGCCACCTGGTGAATCACCTTATCGCCCATCTTGAACGGTTGAACCCTGCGGGTTACCAACGCTTTCACTTCAATCTTGCCGCGTTCCGTTTCCACGGTTACCCATTCGCCGTTGGCAACGTTTAACTGGCTTGCCAATTCCGGACTCATTTCCAGGAATGCTTCCGGCTGCAATTCAGCCAGCCATGGCAGCCAACGGGACATAGGACCTGACAGATGATGCTCTGTAAGTCTGTTTGTGGTCATGACATACGGATACTTCTCGTTTCCGATGCCATGCACCTTGTTTTTGTCAACATTGAAGTAGATGGTACACGGGTTGTGCTGCTGTTTGTAAAGCGGGTTTGCAACCGGAGTATCAACCGGTTCGTAGTGTGTCGGCAGCGGCCCGTCGGCCAATGCTCCAAACAACTGAATTCGTCCTTCCGGATGCATGATAAAAGGTTCGCTTCCGGAGTGGAAGTCCATACCGATTCCATCATCTTTGGCTTTTGCGGTTGGTGCCTTGGTAGCAGGGAAGTCAGGCACATCGAGACCTGTCCATTTTTTCTGTGCTTCGTCCCACCATACCAATTTCTTGCGTTCCGACCACGGACGTCCCTCCGGATCGGCAGATGCGCGGTTGTAAAGCACGTGGCGGTTTGCCGGCCAGCAGAAGCCCCAATCAAGTGACATGTACTTGTCACCTTTGCGGCTCTTCCCTTTGTTGGTGTGTTCATCAGGCATTACGCCGGTGTAAATCCACGCGCCACAAGCGGTGGAACCGTCATCCTTCAAATCAACGAAAGACTTGAGCGGCTTGCCATCCTTCACGGTATAACCATTTATTTCCTTAACAATCGCATGCTCATTGGGCTCATGAATCTTCCAGCCGTCATTCGGATTCGGCTCATAATGTTCCCAGGTCATGTTCTTAATCAGGAAATCACGCTCAAGGGTGCTGTCTTTGTACAGTTCCTTGAGTTTTTTGCCCAATTGGTACGTGAAGAAAGAGTCAGAGCGTGCGTCACCGGGCGGATCTGCCGCTTTCTCCTTGGACTGCCACATCCGGTTGGTGTTGGTAAAGCTGCCTTCCGTTTCGGCAAACACCGCAGTCGGCATAAAGAAGATCTCGGTTTTGATATCCTGCGGCTTCACTTCGCCGTTCACCACTTCCGGCGCCTGCTGCCAGAAGGTTGCAGTTTCCGTCAGGAACGGATCGCACACTACCAGCCAGTCAAGTTTCCCCATGGCTTTCCGGTGGAACTCAGCGTTCTGACCGCCCGCCGCCGGGTTCTGACCCATCACAAAGAATCCTTTAACCACACCGTCATACATGTCTTTAAACATGTTGTAATGGGAGTGGTTCTTGATTCGCTTGGGCAGGTAGTTATACGCAAAGTCGTTTTCCTTGGTGGCTGCATCCCCATACCAGGCCTTCATCAAGCTGATGAAGTACTTCGGATAGTTGACCCACCAGCCAGTGGGCTTTGACTGTGCTTTGAGATAATCCTCCAAGGTGTCGTGCTTCGCGGTAATGATGGGCAGCGGCAGATAACCGGGCAGATTGTCCCACAGGGTGGAAATATCTGTCGCCCCTTGTACGTTTGCGTGTCCACGCAGAGCCAGAATACCGCCTCCGGGACGTCCCATGTTTCCAAGCAAGCTTTGCAGGATTCCGCCGGCGCGAATCATCTGTACACCTACCGTATGCTGGGTCCATCCCATGGCATAGCAGAAAGCGGTGGTGCGATCACGGCCCGAATTCTTTGCAATGGTTTCCGCCACCATCAGGAACTTTTCTTTCGGAGTCCCGCACATTTTCTCCACCAGTTCAGGTGTGTAACGGGAATAGTGACGCTTGAGAATCTGGAACACGCAGCGCGGATGCTGCAGCGTCGGATCCATTTTCGGACGGCCTTTTTTGGTGGCATAAGCAATCTTATCGGACAGCGTCTTGGGTTCTGTTGCAGGAAGTTTTACCTCTTCCCGTTCAAATTCCCAAGTCTTCTGATCGTAAGTTCTTTTCTCGGGATTGAATCCGGAGAACAGACCGTCCAGATCTTCCGTATCCTTGAAGTTTTCGTTCACGATAAACGGAGCGTTGGTGTAGTTCACCACGTATTCCTTAAAGTATTTGTCATTGGAGATTACGTAGTTGATCAACGCGCCAAGGAACACGATGTCCGAACCGGAACGCATCGGCACATAGTCGGTGGCCATGGCCGAGGTACGCGTAAAGCGGGGGTCAATGTGAATTACCCGCGCACCTTTGTCGCGTGCCTGAATTACCCAGCGGAACCCAACAGGGTGGTTCTCCGCAAAGTTCGATCCCATAATGACAATACAATCACTCTCCGCCATATCACGCGGAGTTGTCGTAGCGCCGCCACGACCAAAGCTGGTGCCCAGACCGGGCACTGTGGAGCTGTGTCAAATACGAGCCTGATTTTCAATATTTACCACGCCGAGTGAGCGCATCAATTTCGCCCACAGATAGTTCCACTCGTTTTCCATGGTAGAGCCGCCAAGCGCGGCAATTCCAGGAGTCATATTGACCTTCTTGCCCTCGTAGGTCTCAACGAATGTCTTGTCACGTGTTTCTTTTACACGTTTGGCGATTTGTTCATAAGCCCAGTCAAGCGGCTTTTCTTCCCACTTGGTTGCTCCCGGCGCACGATACAGCACCTTCTTCTGACGATGTTCGTTGTGCACCAATTGAAACGCAGCAGCGCCTTTCGGGCAGAGAGACCCGAGGTTCACAGGGCTGTCGGGGTTCCCTTCGATATTGATGATTTGCCCTGTTTTCTCGTCGGAGGTGATAATCATTCCGCAACCTACGGAACAGTAAGGGCACACACTGGGATACTGTTTTCCCTTTTTGGCATTCAGCTTGATGCTGTTAACGCGCGCCTGAACCGGTTTAACGTCAAGTCCTCCGATCGAAGCGACCGTCAGTCCAGCAGCAGCCACGCCTGTGCGCTTAAGAAACTCGCGGCGTGAAATTGCCATTCGACCTTCTCCTTCCCCTTTGAAAAATATATAATTTTATATTTTTATATAAAAATGTTCGAAAAGTCCTAGGATGGATGAATGATTCCTCTCGAACATTTTTAAACACTTATACGTGAACCTGTGTCTCTGAAGACGGACAGATAACCCGCGATCCCTCGGTAAAAATCTGGATCATTTGCCCACGGACATACCCTATCACTTCAATGCCAAGCCGGGAGGCCAAACGCACTGCCTGGTCGGTTGCAGCAGTACGGGATACCACCATGCTGGCTCCGAAGCGGGCCACTTTCGCAACCATCTCATAGGAGATGCGGCCGGTGGTCATCACCGCCAAACCGGTCGGGTCGAGCCCCATTTTCAAAGCAACGCCCAAAGCCTTGTCAACCGCATTGTGGCGACCGATGTCTTCCCTTACGATCAGCGGACCAAGAGTGGAAGCAACCATTGCTGCGTGCATGCCGCCGGTTTCCTGATAGAGTGCCGCTTCTTTGTACATATGGCGCATGGAGTTCACCAGAAACTCCTGGGTAACGACTATACCGGGCGATACAGGTTTCAACGAGAAGGCATCCCGTACAGATGAGAAAGTAACACCTTTACCGCAACCGGAAGTAAGAAATCGTTTTCTTTCTTCAGCAGATTGACGCTTCACTCCACCTTCGATCTCGGCCCAGATTAGGCCTTGAGATTCATCGATGACAATCTTTTTCACTTCATCAGGTCGAGTGATCATACCTTCGCCAAACAAAAAACCAACCGTCCAATCTTCCAAATGAACAGGTGTCAATTGGATCGTCAGGAGTTCTTCGTCGTTCACATGCAGGGTTACAGGGAACTCAACCGGCGTTCCTTTTTTTCCTAGTCCCAACGATTCCAACCCCTTTCTGAAATAAAAAATAGCAAAGAACACGTTTATGTAGCGGCTGGGTGTCCTGCTGCACATGGTTAAGAAAAATGTTAAGAAAGTGTTAACATTTCGTTTTATGCTAAGTATACTATGAAAATCCATCGGGATGTCAAACATTTTTACACTTTTCAAAGGAGGATGTTTAAATTTGTCAAAAGTTTTGTCCAGACTGTGTCTTGGATTTTCCGATTCAAGCACTTATAATAGGCTAGATGAAAGGGGCTGGAACCATGATTCGGCAACAAACGCGTGTGGATCAGTTTCTCGAACGGTTTGAGACAATCGGGAACAGCATCTCATTCTATCTTCTCTTATTGGTCATCGGACTTGGCATATGGATTCTGACACCGCTTGCTCCCGAGTGGAAACCGGATGCAAGGGCATTCGGCCTCGCGGCTCTGATTTTGGCAGGGCTAACCATGATACATGGGGCCCTGTGGTTTGTCCTGACAAGGGATTCCTTTAGACTTCCCAAACGGGTCCGTGCAGTTTTGGCTACGGCTATCCGTTTCCTGCGTCCCTTGCATTTTATGACCGGACTGGTGGCACTGGGCATCGTATTGATTCATGCTTATGCGTTCCTAAAATCCGACTATGTATGGGACCGTTTCTCGATTACCGGACTGATCGCCATGATCATTCTCTTCATTCTGGCAATTGACGGTATCGGGCTGATTGCGAGTCCGCTCCTCAGCCGGATTGTCCATCGCTGGATCGCACTCGGCTTTGTAATTGCCTTGGCTGTCCACCTTTGGATGGTGCTGTAAGCAACCCCCGTGGTAAAGAAAAACGCCTGAGATTGTCTCAGGCGTTTTTGATTTCATCTTTCTTGGGTTCGGTTGCTGCATTGGCCGACTGGTTCTTGGCCGCTTGATCCTGTTTTGGTTCGGGAACCGGTTCGGATTTCTCTTCTTTGTCACCATCCACAAGCCCTTTGGTTGCGTCTTTGAATTCCCGAAGCGTTCGGCCGAAAGCTCGTCCAAGCTCAGGCAGTTTGCTGGGTCCAAAAATGATCAGCGCGATAACCAAGATGAGAATCAGGCCGGGAATACCAATCTGTTGGAACATAACGCTTCCTCCAAGTCATTAATTTGCGTCCATATGCGCCAATTATATACCAACCCGTCAAGAATGAACAGCCATTAGCCCATATAACCGGGCCGTTCAATCTCTTTCCGAAGGAATGCAATTTCTTCCTTGTAGCGCCCTTCCGGAGTTTCCAGGATCAGGGGCATATCTTGCAGCAATTCATGGTAAACGATACGGAACATGGCTTCCGCTCCAATAGAACCCAGCCCGATATTCTCGTGACGGTCTTTTCTGGATCCAAAGGGTGTCTTCGAATCGTTGATATGGAACACTTTCAGCTTGTCCAGGCCGATGATATCGTCAAACTTTTGCATAACTCCATCAAAATCATTGACAATGTCATATCCGTACGAATATAGATGACAGGTATCGGCACATACGCCCAGGCGATCCTTGTGCTTTACCAGGGACATAATTTCGGCAATCTCCTCAAAGCTGTTCCCCACCTTTGATCCATCACCGGCCATGGTTTCCAGGCAAACGAACACATCCTCTTCCCCAGTAAGGATCTCGTTCAAACCTTCCGCAATCCGCTTGATCCCGAAGTCAACTCCTTCTCCCACATGAGCTCCCGGATGAAACACGATATATTGGATGCCCAGGTAAGAAGTGCGCCGGATGTCCTCACGAAGAAGTTCAACTCCGTATTCCCACGTATCGGGAACGGGGGAGGCCAGGTTGATCAGATAAGGGGCATGTACAACGGGATCGACAATTCCATGTTCATTCATGATCGACAAAGCTTCGTCACGATTAAAGTCTTCAATCGGTCTTGCCTTGCCGCCACGGTTAGAACGGGTGTAGATCATGAAAGTGTTGGCATTATAGGAAATGGTTTCTTCCACCGCAGCCAGCATACCGGTCTTGGCAATGGATACGTTCGCACCAATCT
>NZ_BDUF01000043.1:0-32823 GCF_002335525.1 Effusibacillus lacus | reverse complement strand
TCAGCAAGAAAATCCCTCCAGCAAAAAATCAGAGCCGTGCCCCGGCACGGCTCATGCGGTAAAAAATTAGATGGAGTCTGCCAATTTGTCGGCCAGATCCTTCTTGGACATATACCCGACAAAGGTTTTCACGACTTGACCGTTTTTGAACAAAAGCAGTGTCGGGATGGACATTATGCCAAACTTCTGGGAAGCAGCCGGGTTCTCGTCTACATTCAGCTTGGCAACCGTAAGTTTCCCTTGATAATCAGCTGCCAGCTCATCCAGAACGGGAGCCATCATCTTGCAGGGACCGCACCATTCCGCCCAGAAGTCCACCAAAACCGGCTTGTCTGATTGAATGGTTTGTTCAAAAGTTTGGTCTGTCACCTTTACTACATTGTCAGCCATGTAAGGACCTCCCGGGTGCGATGGTTATACTGCCACTACTTCTTTAATTTCCGGTACTGCCGCACGAATGGTACGCTCAATACCCATTTTGAGCGTCATGGTAGACATCGGACAGCCGCCGCAAGCGCCGACCATCCGAATGGTGGCAATGCCTGCCTCTGCATCGACATCAATCAACTCGGCATCCCCGCCGTCAGCCATCAAACCGGGGCGGATTTTATCAAGTGCGTTCTGAACGCGTTCACGCAGATCTTCCATATTAAACCCTCCATTTAGATAGTGAACTGTTTGCATGTTGGTAGTATCACCAACCGGTAGCAACCCATTCGTTAAGCTGTTTCAAACTTCTTGCAATAGTTATTATATGCAAGAGGTTCCAAACAAGATGTGATGATACTTACATCTAGTATACCAAACAGCTTTTTGCATGCAACCCTTAGCCGTAACTCAATTTGTTTTCCACACTGGACACCCTGTAAGAATGGTGACAGTCATCGCATTTCTTTAGCTTGCAGACTTGCGGAAACCTGTTGAATAGGAGAAACTGTGGGTGAGCGAGGTGGGGAATCGATGAATGCGTTTGAGCTGGCACTTGCACGAATACTCGTAAGGCAAAAAGGGTATACCTGGTTCCCGCCAGGAGTCCTGTTCCCGGAACTGTCCCTGTTCAAATCGAGTGGAAGCCGGGGCGTACTGATTCGGGTGGTTCGTGGACCCGAGGTGGCCTCACTTCAGGATCTGTTGGATACTTCCTTTGAAGAAGCACGGGAAATTCTTCGTGATCACCCTTATAGAGGCATTACCGTGGTGCAACTGATCACCTATCCGGCCACCCCCAATCCGCAACAGTTGGCATCCCTGCGAAAGCTTGAACGTCATGAATGGGGACCGGACATTTCTGTCTATTCCGCATGGGTTGGATTGGACAAAAAAGTAATGTCCACCAATCTCCCATGGTTCAGCCGGGGCGTTTTGTCCAGAAAGGCTGTCCTTGAGGCGGCGAATATTTCGGAAGATCCGATCCTCCTGCAGGAAATGCAGCAGGACATTCTGCAAACAATGAAACAGCGGCAGGCCGAATGGCAAAACATCTACGTCCAAAACTCATCCAAAGCGGTTTTTTCAATGCTTGCAATCATTGTCGGCACGTTTTTCTGGATGTCCGTCTCGGGTGAAGAACAATTTTATGACACCTTGATCCGATTCGGAGCGAAAGAGAATAGTCGGATCCTGGAGGGCGAATACTGGCGCCTTGTCTCTCCCATGTTTCTCCATTTGAATATGCTGCACCTGCTGGTGAATTCTTTTGCTCTATATTCCTTGCGGGATTCGGAATGGATATATGGCAGCAACCGGTTTTTGCTGATATTTCTAGTCTCCGGCTTATCCGGCAATATTGCCAGTTTTGCCCTGTCGCCTTATCCGGCGGTGGGCGCTTCCGGAGCCATCTTTGGAATTCTCGGCTCCCTCTTGTACTTCGGAACCCAATACAGGGATCTCTTTCGGCGCACGATGGGAAGCGCCGTTTGGACCACGTTGTTTATCAATCTGCTGCTCGGATTTATCATTCCACAGATCAGCAATTCCGGTCATATCGGTGGCCTCATTGGGGGATTTCTGGCCTCTGCCGCCATCGGACTGCCGAAACGGGGTTTTCGGTACCACCAACCGTTGGCTGCCATAGTTTTGGGAGCCTTGCTGGCAGGCGGTTTGTGGCTGGGGTTCACATTCCCGTAACTCAGTGGATAAAGCGACTCCGATCCATCAGATCCGAGCCGCTTTTTCGTTTATTTGCAGAGGTAATTGTACCGAAAACGTAGTACCGTGTCCTTCGAGACTTTCAACGTGCAACTGCCCTGAATGATTCTCGACAATCCGGTAGCAAATTGCCAAACCCAATCCTCTCCCCTGATCTTTGGTGGTAAAGAAAGGATCGAATATTTTGGGGCGGATTTCCGTTGGGATCACCGGCCCATTGTTGAACACCGAAATCACAAGATGTTCCTGGCTAAGACTTGCCCTTATTCGGATAAACCCTCCCGGTGACAGACAGTCAAAAGCGTTCCTGACCAGGTTGATAACAACCTGCCGGATCTGGTGCAGGTCGGCCCGGATCTCCGGCAAATCGGGTTCAATCTCCAGCTCAAAGGTAATTTGGTTGAGCTCCGCAACCGAACTGAACTGGTCGGTCATCTCGTGCAACAGATCAGGCACGGAAACCCACTGATACTTGGGGGCGGAAGGATTGGTCAACAGCAAAAAATCATTGACCAACTTGTCCACCTTATTGACTTCATTCAGCAGAATTCCGCAAGCATCCGCTTCAAGAGTGACCCCTTGCTGCGATAACTGCAGAAATCCTTTGATCACTGTCAATGGATTGAGCAATTCATGTGCGAGTCCAGCCGACACCTGCCCGACAGCTGCAAATTTCTCCGCCTGGCGCAGTTGCTCCTCCAGCATTCGCTGTTCCGTAATGTCTTTAAAGATGGCAATCGCTCCAATAGATTGTCCCTGCTCATCCAATAAGGGGGATGAATCGACAAGCAACGTCTTGTTGCGGTAAAAAACTTCCCTGTGGTTGCATGCTTTGCCGGTTTCAAGGGTTTTGATCAGGCAGCTGGTATATTTGCCATCCTTAGTGATTTTGATTCCTTTGTGGAATACGTTCCAATAAACGCGTCCCATCAACTCTTCCGGAGTCAAAGGACAATTCGAAAGGATGGAGATGGCCCTTTGATTGATGAAGGTGATGCGGCCTGCCTGATCGACTGCAATGATCCCTACAATGGCTGTCCCAACAATTCGGTCATTGATAGTTGCCCCCATTACACCCACCCAGATAAAAATGTACAGGTTCCATTCTATCAATTTCCCGCCGGAAAAACAGTCTATTCTTTTCGCCATTATTCGACAGTCAGGTGCAGTCATAATGATCCGGTCAATTATTATTTGGCGGCAAGAATTTTTAACTCTTTCGGATAAGTTGTCAGTACCTGAACTCCCGTCTCTGTGACCAATACATCATCCTCGATTCGAACACCCCCGATTTCCGGGACGTAAATCCCCGGTTCTACGGTAAATGTCATTCCGGGAACGAGCAGTTGCCCATTTTTCCCATGCACGGAAGGAGACTCATGAATATCGATGCCAAGTCCGTGTCCAACCCTGTGAATAAAGAATCCGCCGTAACCGGCATTCGTGATGACGTCCCTTGCAGCCCGGTCGATTCTGCCTGCATCAACCCCAGGCTTTACCGCCTGGATGGCAGCTTCATTCGCCTTCATGACCGTCTCGTAGATGTTGCGTTGTTTGTCCGTCGCCTCCCCAATCACAAAGGTTCTTGTGATATCGGAGCAATATCCTTTCCAGACGATTCCCAAATCCACCAATACGAAATCACCGCGTCGAATATCCCGATCTCCTGGCGTCCCATGCGGCAAAGCACTCTTCTCTCCCGCCAACACCATTGTGTCGAAAGCCATACGGTCGGCACCCTGTCGTTTGACGAAGGATTCCACCGCTTGTACGATTTCATACTCCATTTTTCCAGGGGTCATCTGGGATGCTGCAAAGGCTACCGCTTCATCGGCAAGCTGTGCCGCCTTTTTCATCAAGGAAAGCTCATCTTCATCCTTTTGCAGGCGCATTGCCGTCAATTGATCCTCCACATTCGAGTAGCGGGCTGCGGGAAAACGTTCCTGAAGCTCTTCCAGCCGGGCAACGGACATTTCGCGCTTTTCGATTGCAATCCGCCCGATTCCCTTTGGCTCCTTATCTAAAACCCGAACCAGGATCTCTACAGCAGAGTCCGTATCCTCATGGGTATGCACGGCAAGAGTGCTCTTCTCAACTGCCTTCTCACGGTCAAGAGCGGGAACCAACAAGAAAGGGACGCCCTGCCTCGGGATGACAACACCCATGAACCGTTCATGCGGATTCCCCCAGAAACCGCTCAGATACATCACATTGGCAGGCGATGTAACAATAGATAAATCAACTCCCGCCTCTTCCATCCACCCCAATACTCTTTCAATTCGTGCCGGGTGTTGCTGCCGCATACTGTCACCCTTTCCCTGTTTATCGTATAAATAATTGCATGCTTTCATGATATAATGAACGCGTACAACAAGGAAGGAGCTTCCCTTATGTCGCGCCTGTTGATTCTGTTCTTTGCTGCCACCAACATTTTCGCCATTCTGTACGCCCCGCAACCACTGCTTCCTATGCTGGCCAGTGTTTTCGACATATCGGTTCCAACTGCCAGCCTGGCGATTTCACTGCCGATCGTTGCCCTGGCAGTGGCCTCTTTGCTGCTTGCCCCCATTACCGACAAATGGGATCGCAAAAATGGAATTCTGCTGGCCAATGCCTGCCTGATTCTGCCAAGCATTTTCTTGTGCTTCGCCGATTCCTTTCCGGAATTTCTCCTCTGGAGGTTCTGGCAAGGGATTTGTATCCCCGGCGTCACCGCTTTGCTGATGGCATACGCGGCTGAGGAATTCCCGGCGAACGAAAGAGGACGTGTCCTGGGAATCTATGTCAGCGCCACCGTTGTCGGAGGCTTGTCAGGACGAATCATCGGCGGTGTGCTGGCAGACGCTTTCTTCTGGCAGGCCCCTTTTTACGTATTCGCTCTTGTAGCGGCACTGCTGACTGTCATGATCTGGAGATGGCTTCCTCCGTCTTCCCGGCAGTCGAAGAAAGACAATCACAGCCTTCTGGGGTTTCTTGTCCATTTCGCCAATCCGAAGCTGGTTGGCACTTTTTTCATCGGCTTCTCGCAATTTTTCGCCTTTATCGGTGTATTCACCTATATTCCGTTTCATGTCAGCCAACCGCCCTACTCCCTTGGACCCACAGCAATCTCACTGTTGTTCGTGACTTTTGTTTTCGGCATACTGTCAGCTCCTGCAGCCGGTTACTTGTCCGACCGGATCGGCAGGAGATCCACAATGGCGTTAGGCCACCTTGTTGGGGGGTTCGGCATAGCAGTAACCTTGCTGCCCTCGATTGCGGCTATGGTTGTCGGTCTTTCCCTGATGTCTGCCGGAAACTTTGCCTCTCAATCGGCTGCCACCGCCTATGTCGGGGATGTGGCGACCAAATCCCGTGGAGCAGCGACTTCCCTCTACCAATTTTTTTACTATATGGGGGGAAGCCTGGGAGCCTGGCTTCCAGGGCTTCTCTGGGACCGTTATGAATGGCACGGTGTGACAGCCTTGACTGTGGGCACCATACTGCTGGCCCTTGTCAGCAATCATTTCCTGGCAGGACGCAATTCCTGGCAAACGGGAAGCGGACATTCCACCCTCTCACACTGAGTACCAGTCGACCCCGCTCCGGCTGATTTTATGAATTCGCCCTTCCGCCTCCAACCAGTCGAGATGACCAAGGGTTTCCGACAGAATCAAAGCCATCTGATTCTGGTGATTGGGGAACAAGCGCAGGGCCAATTGCAGGGTGTTCTGTTCCCCATCTGCAAGCAATCCCGCGATTTGGTTGCATCGCCTGAGAATTGATCCATATCTTCTCTCAATCAAAGACACATGGTCAGTAATCGGTACGCCATGCCCGGACAGACCGATCCTGATCGGGATTGCCTTAAGCTTTTGCAATTCCGCCCAATAACGAATCAACGATTTAACACGGCCTTCTCCCGACCGGACGGTAGGTTCCATGAATGCGTTTGACGAGATATGCGCAATCAAATGATCCCCCAAAAGCATGGTCTGGTCGGATTCCCTGTACAACGACAGATGGGTGTGGGAATGCCCCGGAGTATATAGGACTCGCCACTCAGGAAGGGCGGGCAGTTGATCACCGTCGTTTAAAGTTTGATCCACTTCGCAAGAGTGTCCATATTTTCGCCAGTATAGGTATTTCTCATGAATTTGGTAGATTTGTTCCCGTGTCAGTCCCGCTCTGCCATACATCTCCTGGAAAAAACGAGTCCTCCATTCCATGAAATCCGCTTCTTCCCTGAGCCAAATGGCGGTGTCCGGGTGTGACAGGACGGTTGCCCCGGTTCTCTCCTTCAGGCGATGGGCAAGCCCGGTATGGTCTTCATGAAAGTGAGTCAATACCACCTGTTTCAGATCCGTTACCCGGTACCCGGCAGCTTCTATCCCTTTGACCAGCGCATTCCACGCTTCTTTCGTGTAATTCCCGGTGTCAACGAGTGTGAGCGTTTCCCCTTCGAGGAGATAGACATTGACATCCCCGATGGCATAAGGCGTTGGAATCGCAATCGAGACAACCCCTTTGCACGGACGTTGTAGTTGTACTGTTTGCGGCATCATGTTCCTCCCGAAAAAATGAATGATTCTTCATTCAATTTTAGCACAAAATGGAGATTCCCACAAAGTAAAGAAAACTAGGCATTCACTAAGCGCTTTCCTTGGTGAACGCCTTTAGTTGCACTTATACTTGTAACCTTAGAAAAATTATATTCTCTTACAAGTGCAAAAAAGCCTGTACCGCTTGAGTACAGGCCCATTTTTAACATATGCGTCATTCTCCCATTTTATTTGGCACCCCTTTTCAGGGGTGCTTCCAATTCGACTTAAGCCGTTATCTCATTTACTTTTAATGAACTGTCTTCAAATGAACTTTCTTCCTCGACGCCGAACTCTTTTTCCGATTTGGCGATCACCACAGTCGCAACCCCGTTGCCAATCAAATTCGTGATCGCGCGAGCTTCCGACATGAACCGGTCTACACCTAACAAGAGCGCCATTCCTTCGACGGGAACCATCGGGAATGCTGCAAGGGTAGCGGCAAGTGTAACGAATCCCGATCCGGTTACTCCTGCGGCTCCTTTTGATGTAACCATCAGAATTCCCAGAAGTGTTAATTCTTGCCAAATTGTCAAGTCGATGCCATACGCTTGCGCGATGAAGATCGCAGCCATTGACAGATAAATCGCAGTTCCGTCCAGGTTAAACGAGTAACCGGTTGGGAGGACAAGACCTACCGTAGATTTTGAACAGCCGTACTTTTGCAGTCTCTCCATCATTCGAGGCAGCGCAGACTCGGAAGAGGAAGTGCCTATTACGAGGAAGATTTCCTCCTTAATGTACGCGATAAATTTAAGGATCGAGAATCCGTAGAATCTTGCAATGGCTCCGAGCACAATCAGGATAAACAAAGCCATTGTAATATAAACGGAACCCATCAACTTACCCAGGAAGAACAAGGAACCGATTCCGAATTTGCCGATGGTATAGGACATGGCCCCAAATGCGGCAATCGGGGAAACCTTCATGATCATGTCGACCATTTTGAAGATCGCTTCCGTGATTCTTTCAAACAGATGGAGTACCGGTTTGGAACGCTCCCCCATGCTTGCCAGGGCCACGCCAAACAGAATGGATACGAACAGGATCGGGAGAAGCTCTCCTTTTGCCAAAGCACCGATAAAGTTATCCGGAATGATGCTCGAGATGAAGCCCATGAGACCTTGGCTTGACTCTGCCGCTTGTTTGGTATACTGCGCAACTGCAGCCGCTTTCGCGGTGGAAGCATTTACACCAACACCAGGCTTGATAACGTTTACAACTACAATGCCGATTGCCAATGCGAAAGTCGATACAATTTCAAAATAGAGCAACGCTTTGCCGCCGATCCGTCCAAGCTTTTTCATGTCGCCCATGCCTGCGATGCCATTCACCACAGTCAGGAAGATAATCGGCGCGATCACCATCTTGATCATCTTGATAAAAATGTCGGCCAGAACTTTTAACTCGGTTGCATGCTTCGGGAAAAATTGTCCAAACAAAATCCCTAAGACAATAGCGATTAACACTTGAGTTGTAAGACTTCTAAACTTTACCTTTACCTTCACATTCGAACCCCCCTGATGAGTATTCCGTCTGCCTTGAAACGCCTGTTCTTCTGTAATCGCTTACAATTGAACGACCCGTGACGGTTTTCTGTCTAATTAGATAATTGCATGAACGGACGTAAATAGAAAGAATTCGAACATATAGTTTGTTTTGGTCTTTTTGCTCTATGTTTCAATTTGAATCCCTCTGCAAAATGTGAGATTATTTCTTCAATGAATGGGGTGATAATGTGTTGCCAAACAGAGTGCTGTTCACTGCCTGTGTAATAATTCTCACTCTGCTCTCCGCCTGTTCTTCCAATAAAGCGACCGATTATGAACAAATCAGTGAAAACGATAAAATCGTAATCCGTTTCTCCCATGTTGTCGGGGAAGATACGCCAAAGGGACAAGCCGCCCGTTTATTTGCCAAATTGGTGAAGGAAAGAACGAAAGGCAAGGTGGAAGTTCAGGTATTTTCAAACAGTTCTCTTTACAAAGATTCGGAAGAACTGGAGGCGTTGGCGCAAGGGCGTGTCCAAATGATTGCCCCGGCGTTGTCGAAACTGAGCGATCTGGTTCCGGAGCTGGGAGTTTTCGATCTTCCTTATCTCTATTCGGATCTTGACGGGTATCACAAAGTGTTTGACGGAAAAATCGGATCGCTTATTGCCGATTCGGTTGAGAGTAAAAATATGGTCTCCCTCGCGTTTTGGGACAGCGGTTTTAAACAGTTTACCAGCAATCTGCGTCCCATTCGAAAACCGGAGGATCTGACGGGAAGCACAATGCGAATCATGCCAAGTTCGGTTTTGGATCAACAATTTAGCCTTTTGCGGGTCAATCCCGTCCAAATTAACTTTAACGATGTGTACCTGGCGCTGGAACAAGGGAAAATTCACGGACAGGAAAACACAATTTCCAACATTTACAGCAAACGGTTTTATCGGGTTCAAAAGTACATGACATTAAGCGATCACGGTTATCTCGGGTATCTGGTTGTGATCGACAAGAAGTTTTGGAACCGTTTACCCGTGGAAATCCAAAAAGTTATAAAAGAAACAATGAATGAAGTTACCGCATGGCAAAGAAATCAGGCCGTTCAAATAGAAAAGGACAAGCTCAAAGAAATTCAAGACTGCAGATGCATCGAGATTACCGGACTGACGGCTGACGAGAAGGCCGCATGGAGACAGCTGTTCCGCCCGCTTTATCAGGAAATGGAACAACGGTTGGGAAGTACATTTTTCAGCGAATTGCAACTGCAACCCTAACTGGAGATTCAAATCATGAAACCAAAGCGATTCAATTTAAAAATGAGAACACGGATCGCAGCCACCGTTTCGGCTATCGTGTTTTTCTCGGTAATCATGGGCAGCTTTCTGATGATTAACCGGATGACAGAGGCATACGAACTGGAATTGGGTAAAAGAGTTATGGCAATAGGCCAATCGCTGGCTCAATCCCCCACCATCCAGGAAGGTTTGGCGCAAGCGGAAGGTTGGCGGATCATTCAACCGGTTGCGGAACGGGTGCGACTGGCGACCGATGTGGAATATGTGGTTGTTTTCGATATGGAGAAGAAAAGATACTCTCATCCCCTTGAAGACCGGATCGGCCTGCCCTTTGCCGGCGGGGATGAAGGCCCTGCGTTGGCTGAACAATCCTATGTATCAAAGGCCCAGGGGGTGAAAGGAGCCTCCATTCGCGCCTTTGTGCCGGTTATGGATCAGGAAGGAGCCACTCAAATCGGCGTAGTTGTCGTCGGGGTGCTTGTTCCAACATTCCTCCAAATACTGTGGGATTACCGGGCCGACCTGTATCTCTCCCTGCTGCTGGGAACCATTTTTGGCATTGTCGGGGCCATCTGGGTAGCCAACCGGATCAAGCTGCAGATGTTTAACATGGAGCCGCTTGATATCGCGCATTTGCTGGAAGAACGGGAGGCCGTAATTGAATCGATTGCCGAAGGAATCATCGTAATCGACAGAGAAGAACGCATTACCGTCTTCAATAAACAGGCCGCGCGCATGATGAATATTTCTCAGAATGTAATCGGAAAAAAAATCCGCGAAGTGATCAGCGACAGTCGGCTTCCCGAGGTGCTGAAAGACGGGAAACCGCAATACCATCAACTTCGTCAGATAAACGGCACCGTAATCCTGACCAATCGCGTTCCGATCAAATTTAAGGGGAACATACTGGGAGCCATGTCCACTTTTCAGGACCGAACGGAAGTGTATCAACTCGCTGAGCAGTTAACGGGCGTACAAAAATTCATTGGCGCACTTCGCGCCCAAAACCACGAATACCTGAACAAACTTCATACGATTGCGGGACTCATACAACTGCAACGGTATGAGGAAGTGATGGATAAAATCCTGAGTTTTAATCGGGAGAAAGAAGCCGAAACTCATTTTCTGACTCAGAGGATCAAAGACTACAGCATATCCGGTCTGATCATGGGCAAAATCAGCCATGCAAGAGAACAAGGAGTCGAATTGGAAGTGGATCCGCAAACTTCTTTGCCGGTGCTGCCTTCCAACATAAAGGAAACCGATCTGCTGATGGTAATCGGCAACTTGCTGGAAAACGCCATTTACGCAGCGAACAGATCAAATCGTAAAGAGAAAAAAGTCACGTTCTTTATCGAGGGAAATGAAGACGGTATTGAAATCAGCGTAACGGATAACGGGATTGGCATGACTCCGGAAGTGCTGGCAAGAGTGTTTGATTACGGATTTACGACAAAAGGCGATAAAGGGCAAGGCATTGGCTTGTATCTTGTCAAACAATTTATTGATTTGCATGGCGGCGAGATTTTTGTGGATTCCCAAGTCAACGAAGGAACCCGTTTTGATGTGATACTGCCTGGTCCCGATTGGGAAACGTGATGCAATGAGGCTTAAGGAGGGCAATCAAATGGAACCGGTTCGATTGGTCATCGTCGAAGACGATCCGATGGTCATGGAAGTCAATTCGGAATTTGTATCCCGCATCAGCGGTTATAAGATAATCGGCAAGGCTTTCAACGGTTCGGAAGCGTGGAAAGTGATAAACCAAACAAAGCCGGACCTCGTGCTGTTGGATTATTTTTTGCCCGACATGGACGGTCTCTCTCTCTTAAAAGACATAAGGAATTCGGATCTGCCGGTTGATGTAATCTTCGTAACGGCTAATCGGGATCCCGGCCATATTCAACAAATCCTGCGTTTTGGAGCCGTGGATTATATCTTTAAACCGTTTCGGTTCGAAAGAATTCGCACGGCGCTTGACCAATACCGTTTCATGCGGAAAAAATTCCGGGAACAACAGATTGAACAAAGAGATATGGACGTGATAACGGGCATTCGTGTTCACGACAGCACTCAAACTGGCGGCAACGATTTGCCGAAAGGACTTAACGACCGTACCTTACAGCAAATTCTGTCTTTCCTGGCCGAACAAACCGAGCCGATGTCTGCCGAAGACGTGGCTGCGGGGACGGGACTGGCGCGTGTTACCGCCCGCCGGTATTTGGAGTATTTGCAAAAAAAAGGACATATCCAGCTTGAAGTTCAATACGGCTCGATCGGTCGTCCTGTGAATCGTTACAAGAAATAGGGCGCTCGTATGCGCCCTGATTCCCTTATTTCTTAATACCCGGGAAACCGCTTGCTATGAATTTGTCCAGGCTCTTGCTTGACTTCCAACTGTTCAAGAGCGGCCCTTACGACAGCAGTCTGAGTTTCTTTGTCAAACGGCTTTCCCGTTGAATGGCCGAATTCGAATCCCTCGGGATGAATGGCCCGAGGTGGCCGCATGAGCCCCGATTGCTCCGTATCCAGCGTAATCAGGACGGTGGGAATTCCTTGTGATTCAATCGCACGCTGCACCGTGACCACGGTGCGATGACAAAGCGGTCAACCCGCCGTCAGAATCACTGCATCCGCTTGCGATTTGGTCACTTCCTTTGCGATGGCGGGTGCCGTCTCCTGATTGATCTGGTTCAATCGCATCGCGTATCCCATCATCGAGATGTGCTTCTCAGCCAGTCCTTTGATAAACCCTTCGGTGGCCAATTCCCGTAAACGGTCAATGGGAAAAATACAGTTGATGTCTTTCTTCGGTTCATCCGTGTTGTAGTGTTCCTTGGGAGCCCCATGGGTAACCGTCATGTCCCCGGCTTGAACATCCCCCGGAATCACACGGTACGTAGCATCTCCCGCCGTATCGAAAGGATTCTGCTCCTTTAAATGAGCTCCTGCAGTTGACACAATCATAATCGTCATGTCTTTCAAAGCCATCGGATTCGGCGTGTACGGAATCGCTTTCCGTGACATCTCCATCAGCGTTCCCTCCTTAGAAAAAGGAGCATATGCTTTATTCTGCATATGCCCTCCTTAGGATGCTCTATTTGTCAAACTAAAACTCGCCGTATTAGCTGTTGAGTTTGCGCAGAATGTCAAAGAGTTCTTCATTGTCCGGCTGCTCAGCAATCGGATGCACATCGATAAAACGAACAATGCCCTCTTTGTCGATAATAAACAATGCGCGCTCCGAAGCACCGTATGCCGGCTCATTCGGATTTTCGCGAAGAACGCCGAATGCCTTCGACACTTCCCCATGCGGATAGAAGTCGGAACAAAGCGGATAGGAAATACCGCCAATGGATTTCTGCCATGCTTCATGGCTCGGAATGCTGTCTACGCTAATACCCAAAACTTGGGTATCATGCTCTTCAAAACGGGACAGATCGTCCTCGTAAGAAGGCATCTGAGCGCCTCAGACCGGTGTCCAGTCGAGAGGGTAGAACGCGATAAATACGTTTTTCTTGCCAAGGTAGTCAGACAGCTTGACGGTTCGGTTGCCATGGGCTTTAAGCTCAAAATCGGGAGCCTTGTCGCCGACTTTCAAGGTTTTTGTTTCAGTGGCACCTTTTGGCATTTAATTCCCTCCTCTTGAAATATGTACTTTTGGGTTTACCCCAAGTGTTATTGTATACCAATTAAGGAAAATCCTCAATATGGAACTTTTTTTTGTTAAAAATTATTCAAAATTAGGCGGAGAAAGAACAGATTGCGGCTGGACGCTTGATCCGCGGCACCAAACATTCATATACCCGGAACGGGAAGTTCATTCGCTCGGCACCCAAATAAGCGACGGACAGATCCTCGGCCACCGCCAAATCAAAATTTTGCCTGCCCACAGAAACGATCACACCTGTGTTCTCTTTCAAGACAGGGGACTGGTAGACTCCGGCCGTTACAAGCTCCCGAATGTGTTCAATCTCCAAAACGTTGGTTCCTTGGTGTACCCGCAGCATCTTTGCATACAGCGCAGGATGGGTTACCATGGCAAAAGGCCCAAACTGCCCGTTTTCAATCAATTTGGTGGTCATTTGAACCACATCGGTGTAAGAACGCCCAGACTCGGTCCAATCCTCGATCATGTGAGTCAGTCTGCCTGTTGCATTCGTCAACCCCTCAATACCGAACTCGGAATTCCCGTTGAATATCAGATCGTCTTCTTTCGTGGCAACCACCGACGAAGCACCTGCAGCAGCACTGAAGTCAATTTCGGTTCCCAGTTGCCTGGCAAGTTCGACGTCTCGCCAATGGATGATAAAATCTTTATACAAAATGGGGATTGTCAATTGCACCCGACGCCCCGTTCCAAAGGCGTCCCCCTCTTCTTCTCCCAACTGGTCCACTGCCGCCAATTCCACATCTTGAAAACGGTCCGAGGGAACGCCTTGAATTCCCGCTCCCAAAGGTCCGTATATTTCAAGAATTCTTCTGCCGATCAATTGACGTCTGCCAACCTCCACAATGACGGCATGCAGTCGCTCCATCTCATCGCCGCGAAGCGGAATGTCCGAATCAAAAGCTCTCAGTAAGGTCACAAATATCCCTCCATTCCCTAATATATGACCAGACTGCCCACGCTAAGGGGGCGTCTGGAACCCGTAATCCCGACAGGTGTATTCACTCCGCCCCCATTAGCATTAGCTTCAAGACCTCCAAGTTCCCCCTGAGGCACAGAATCGACTCCGGTCAGAGGCAGTCCTCTCAGGCTTTGAATCAATTCATCCACAGCCAGTGCCCGCTCATGCTCTTCCTCAATCAAATGGGAAAGCAATTCCCTGGTCAGATTATCTTCCACATTGTTCAGTATTACGGACATATGCTCCACAAAGTGAGCCATGCTTTGTTTTTGGCCTTCCGCCAATCTTATCAGTTGCTCGACTCTCTCCACAATAATCCCCCTTTCGAACATACTACCTAGCAGAATTGCCAATCCTTTCCGCCAATATACAAACGTCCGGTTTTTTGTTACAATGCAATTGAAACCGATTCTCATTAACAGGGTGGGAACCATATGAATCTTTTTGGATGGATGGATCTGTATACCGGCCTTGAAAAAACCAAAGAAATCGGCGGCTGCATTGAGGCGGCTTCGATCGAGTTGGCAAATGGAGAAAAATTCAGGAACGCGGTCATAATGCGTGTGGAATATACAGGCAACCGTTTTTATTCGTTGGGGTTTATGGATGAGCAGGGTACGGTCCGGGTGGCCCATGTGGATCAAGTAAGTGTTCTTGTAAACCCGGAGCACAAGACGATCGGCAACGTTCAAAACCTTGTTTATCAACAATGGGCTCGGGAACAGAAACGGACACGGGCGCTTAGATTGCTTGAAATCAGCCAGGGAGCGGCACGTTCCTCCTATGAAAAAGAACTCCGCTGCCTGCTGGAGGACATCGGCGTAAATTCGGTTCAAGAGCTTTATGCCACCCTGCAGGAAAAACCAATTCTGTCGGTGGTGGGAGCGTAGAAGCACATTATTTTAAAGACATTATGACAGAAAGCCTTGGCGCACCGGCACCAAGGCTTTTGTTTTACCTTGAATAGAATTCCACGATCAGTGTTTCATTCACATCCACCGGAATTTCCGTGCGTTCCGGTTTCCGGGTCAACACTCCCGTCATGGATGCTTCATCAAAGGACAGGTAGGGCGGCAAAATCGGACGGTTTTCCAGACTCTCCTTCACCGGGGCCATTTCACGACCTTTTTCCGTAAGACCGATGGAGTCACCGACTTGAACCTGATAGGAAGCAATGTTGACCCTTCTTCCGTTCACAGTGACATGCCCGTGGGATACGAGCTGGCGAGCCCCGTCCAAAGTCCGTGCAAATCCCAGTCGGTAAACAATGTTGTCCAAACGGGATTCCAGCAACTCAAACAGATTGGCGCCGGTAATCCCTTTGCGACGGGCCGCTTCCTCATAGTAGCGGCGGAACTGTTTTTCCTGTACCCCATAGACATAGCGAAGTTTCTGTTTTTCGAGCAATTGGATTCCGTATTCGCTTCGCTTGGTGCGCTTTCCGGGGCCATGTTGTCCGGGCGGATAGGGGCGTTTATGCGCCGGACACTTGGGCAATCCACATAAAGCATACCCCACTTGCCTGCACAGTTTGTGTTTGGGTCCTGTTCGTCTAGCCATAAGAAATTCAAAACTCCTCTCAATTATTGGTTAGCAGATCTTCGCAGGCAGCCAATATGACTCCTTCCTGGCGAAGAGACTCCAGTTCGGTTTCAATCTCTTCCACCACCGCGCTGATCATGTGAATCAGATCGTTTTGGGACATGGTCGAACAGTCTTCCACCGATTCAATCAGTACCACCGGGCGAAAAGAGGTCCCCACTTTGGCGAATGTCTGCGCACTCATCCAGACCTCCCCCGAAATCCCGCGCATGACTTGGCAGACAATGCATTCGGAAAACGGCCATTTGGACAGAACGTAATTCAGGCAGTTTTCCGCAGTAAAGCTGCCAAATGACGGCAATGCAGTGATTTTACCTTTTGCACCGGGTGGAATCAAATATTGCTCCACCATTTTCTCAATGCGCTTGTCGACCAGCATATGTCCACCTTCAATTGATAGTGATTATCGTTTTCATATTATATTTGTAATTTTCTTCTCTGTAAAGTCTGGACAAAAAGGCTTTTTTGTACACATTATAGAATAAATTAACTAAAGCACTTGCCAGGGGGAGACCGATGGAACAACAGGCAATCATAGCAATTGGCATTTTCTTGGTAACCTATGCAATTATCATTTCGGAAAAAATTCATCGTACAATCATTGCAATGGCTGGCGGCATCGCGATGGTGTTGTTCGGGATCGTGGATCAGGAGACAGCAATTCGCCATGTTGATTTTGGCACACTGGGCTTACTGACGGGAATGATGATTATCGTTGTGATAACGGCCCAGACAGGACTGTTTAAATTCCTTGCCATCTGGGCGGCCAAGAAAGCGAAGGGCGATCCGGTCCGGATCCTTGTTTTCCTGGGTGTAATTACGGCAGTTGCCTCTGCTTTTCTTGACAATGTGACAACCGTTCTGCTGATGGTGCCCGTAACATTCAGTATTACACGGCAGTTGCGTGTAACGCCCATCCCTTTTCTGATCACACAGATTTTTGCTTCCAACATTGGAGGAACCGCAACCCTCATCGGCGACCCGCCTAACATCATGATTGGCAGCGCCAACAAGGACACATTGACGTTCATGGCGTTCATTGACAATCTGGCAGCAATCTCTTTCTTTATCCTGTTTGTGACGGTCGGTATTCTGGCCTTGTTGTACCGCAAACAAATCCAGGCATCGGACGAGCTGAAAGCTCTGATCAACGACTTGGATGAGAAGGACGAAATCACCGATGTGAAGCTGATGAAGAAATGTTTGCTTGTGTTGGCATTGACCATCGGAGGGTTCTTCCTGCACCAATTGCTCCATATCGAGTCGGCCACTGTGGCTTTGGCGGGGGCATTTCTGCTGCTCCTCCTGACAGGTGAGCACTATCTTGAAGAAGCGTTGACCAAGGTGGAATGGACAACCATCTTTTTCTTCATCGGCTTGTTTGTGTTGGTTTCCGGGCTTGTGGAAACAGGCGTCATTGCGAAGCTTGCCAGGCAGGCCATTGATCTGACGGAAGGCGACTTGACCTTAACTGCCATGCTGATCTTATGGATGAGTGCCATTGCCTCCGCATTCATCGATAACATTCCGTTTGTTGCAACCATGATCCCGATGATTCAGGAAATGGGCAAAATGGGCATCACCAACCTGGATCCCTTGTGGTGGAGTCTTGCGTTGGGAGCTTGCCTGGGAGGAAACGGCACTCTGATTGGAGCAAGCGCCAACGTAATTGTTGCCGGACTGGCCGCAAAGGAAGGACATCACATTTCTTTCCTGAAATTCTTATGGGTCGGTTTCCCGTTGATGATTCTTTCCATTCTCATTTCTAGCATTTACGTGTATTTCAGATATTTAGTCTGAGCAGCGACCCACACCACAAATCAGGAAGGTGAATGATGGACCAACAGGCAATTTTGGCAATCGGGATTTTTTTGCTAACTTACGGCTTTATTATCAGCGAAAAAATCCATCGTACAATTGTGGCCATGATAGGCGGCATTTTAATGGTAGCGCTTGGGGTCGTGAATCAGGAAACGGCCATTCATCATATCGACTTCGGCACATTGGGATTGCTGACCGGCATGATGATTATCGTCACCATTACGGCCCAGACCGGCTTGTTCAAGTATTTGGCGATTCTTTCGGCCAAGAAAGCAAACGGAAATCCGGTCAGGATTTTTGTTGCCCTGAATCTAATCACAGCTGTTGCTTCCGCTTTTCTCGACAATGTGACAACCGTTTTACTGATGGTTCCGGTCACGTTCAGCATTACCCGGCAATTGAAGGTGCCACCCCTTCCCTTTCTGATCAGCCAGATTCTGGTGTCCAATATCGGGGGAACGGCTACCCTCATCGGGGATCCTCCCAACATCATGATCGGGAATGCCGTGGAAGAACTGTCTTTCATGGACTTTATCAACAACCTGGCGGCCGTTTCATTCGTGATTCTGGCAATAACAATCGCCATCCTGGTCTTGATCTACCGCAAACAGTTGAAAACAACAAAGGAACTGCAAGAGAGTATTATGGAACTGAACGAGAAAGATGAATTGACGGACCGGAGCTTGCTGAGAAAATGCCTTTTTGTCCTGGGGGTGACGATACTCGGATTTTTCCTGCACCAGGCTCTGCATCTGGAATCTGCCACCGTTGCGATTGCGGGGGCGTTTCTGCTGCTGCTTCTGACCGGGGAGCACTATCTGGAAGAGGCTTGGGAGAAGGTGGAATGGTCAACGATTTTCTTCTTTATCGGTTTGTTTGTCCTCGTTTCCGGCCTGATCGAGACCGGTGTAATTGCTGCACTCGCCAAACAGTCAATTGACCTTACGGGCGGCGATCTGACAGCCACCGCCATGTTGATTCTCTGGTTAAGCGCCATCGCCTCTGCGTTTGTTGACAATATCCCGTTTGTTGCCACCATGATTCCCATGATCAAAGAGATGGGCAACCTGGGAATTACCAATCTGGAACCGCTCTGGTGGAGTTTGGCTTTGGGTGCATGTCTGGGAGGCAACGGATCTCTGATCGGAGCCAGCGCCAACGTAATTGTGGCCGGACTTGCCGCAAAGGAAGGCCAACATATCTCATTTCTTAAATTTTTGTGGATCGGGTTTCCATTAATGATCTTGTCCATTATACTTTCAAGTGTATATATATATCTGCGGTATCTTATTTAAGCAAGGAGGGCTTGGATTGATCCGTTACCAATATGACGAAAACGCCCTTAGCATTACAGAGCAAAAGAATGAGAACGATATTGAATTTATTATCAAGATTAAGGATGAAGATCAGTATCTTCAGGCGATCCGGCAGGTTCGGGCAGATTTTGACCATAATGACATCCATACGGATGCCTTGTTCTATACGCATCCGGATCACGAATACCAAGTGATTGTAAGGAAAGAATATTACATTGATTTCATTTTGTGTCTGTTTAAGCACCAGTTGGTCAAAAGCCTCACCTGGTCGTAAACTCTTTCCTCCCAGAACAAAGAGTCCCTTCTTCCGCAAAAGAAGGGACTCTTCTTATTCTTCTGAACTCTCCAGGCAGGCGGGCAGTGTATTCAAGCCCATCTCCTGTGCCACATGATACTGGGCAATGCCTTTGCGCAACAGATATTTCCCATTCTCCATCCTGCGGACAAGAATCGGGTCCGGTTGTTCGCCGTTGCGAATTCTGTTTTTCAATTGTTTCAGTTTCTCATCGCTGACATAATATCCCGCAAAAACTGCAGGCAGAATTACCGATTCCACCGGCACCCGGACTATGTCCTGCGGCGGAACGTCGTTTTGCTGATGCAATCCGGAAGCAATGTCTGATTGCAAGATACCGCTTCCCGCTTCAATGACGTGCAGTTTCTCTTTAATCGATTGAATTTCTTTGCGGATCTGAGAGATTTCGCTGCGAAGGCTTTCCAACGCCTGGTCGTCCGGCAAGCGCTGGCTTTCCACCAGTCTGCGATACTCCATTCGGCCAGCATCTGCCAGGTTTTCAAGCAAAATAAAATAGGGACTTCCCCTCCTGCCGCCGCCTTCGGCCCTCAGCTTGCCGTCAATTATATCCTTTCGGACTACCTGGGGTGACAGCCCTGTACGCAAGGCCAATTCACTCACGCTGAACTTTCCGGTATCCCGTTCGTTTGTCATAAGCCCCAAGGTTCCATCCTGTGTCACCCTTCGAGCAAGTTGTTGGTATTGGAGCCGGTCTGAATTCTCCAAGTCTTTGATCCGAATTCGTGTGGGGTTTCCTCTCCCCCGTTTCCCCGGAGCGGCGATGGGGAGCCTGCCGGCCTTGATGTCTAGACGAATCGTTGCTGTGGATACACCGGATAACCGGGCCAACTCGTGAATCGTAACAAACTCCAAGTCCACTCCCCCCCATTTTAATATTTTATTCTAAATATATGATTTTTTTAAAAATTTGTCTATCTTTTTCCCCTATGATATCATCCCTCTTGAATCCAAGGGAAAGCAGGACGTATGATGAAGAAGAATCGCGGTTGGCTGGAGTTTACAATTCCGAAAGAGTTGGACGGTGCTTTTCTGCAAGATATATTGACCGGTCCTATGCGGATTTCACGGCGTATGATTCAGAAACTGACCCGCAGCAAAGGGATCCTATATAATGGGAAGCCCACCTTTTTGAAACGGCAGGTAAAATCCGGACATGTGGTCCAGGTGGCAACGGAAGTTACCACCCGTCAATCCTTGCAACCGGAGCAAATCCCCTTTCCTGTATTGTTTGAAGATGACACGATACTGGTCGTGGACAAACCGTCCGGCATCAACGTACATCCGATTCACCCGGGACAATCCGGGACTCTTGCCAATGGTATTGCATGGCATTGGCAGCAACAAGGACTGCAGTTGCCTGTGCGACCCATTCACCGGTTGGATCGGGACACATCGGGAATTCTGATTGTGGGAAAATCGGCCTATTCCCATCAGCACCTGGACCGCCAATTGCGGGAAGGACAGCTGGACAGGGTGTATGTGGCTTTGGTGGAGGGTGAACCGGAAGAGGATACGGGGACACTGAAGTACCCTATTGGAAAGAATCCTCGTACCCCCTCCAAAAGAAAAGTCAGGGAGGACGGTGATCCCGCCGTCACACATTATAAGGTCCTGGAAAGACTGGGGCCGATCAGCTTGCTTGAATTGTCTCTGGAAACCGGGAGAACTCACCAGATTCGGGTTCACCTGGCACACTTCGGGTATCCGGTGCTGGGAGACCGTCAATATGGGAAAGCCTCTCCCTTGATCAAACGACAGGCCCTCCATGCCCTTCGCTTGTCGTTTACACACCCGGGAACCGGCGAAAGCATGGAACTGGAAGCTCCATTGCCGGAAGACATGCAGTCGGCAATGGAGAGGGTTCGAAATCTTTAGATGGCTCCCTAAAGATGGTTTGCAAACCATTCACTTGTCTTGGAAACCATATCCGGTACCACCTCATGCCCCACACCCGGGTATTCGATCATTTCGACTCGCCCGTTATTCCGGTACATGGTTTTCAATTCCGCAACAAATTCACGGACCTCCGCAACAGGGATCAACGGGTCCTCAGAGCCGTTTAGCATCAACAGGGAGCGGGGAGGGATGCGTTTTCGGTCCAACAGCGAGTCCAGATAAGAGGCAGCAGGCCACATTACCTTGGGCCACCTGTGATGACGGGCAAACTTTCTGGCACTGTCCATGGTCAACAGCGCTACACCCGTTTTGATCTCCGGGTGGTTGGCCAACGCGCCAAGGGTCACGGCTCCCCCCATTGAGACTCCCGTGATGCCGATTCGAGTTGCATCATATCGCTCGTCGCTTTTGACAAATTCGAGCAGGGTTCCCACATCCTTGAGACATTTCACAAGAATCGGGAACAACTTGTGCACAGAGTTCAAAGACACACCCTTTCCGCCGGATGCCCGTTCTCCATGCCGGGGAGCATCGGGAATCAAAACGGCAGCTCCCTGACCGGCAAAACTTTCCGCATAAGGAAGCAAGGATTCCTTGTTCTTCCCCAGCCCATGCAGAGCAATGACCACCGGGTTACGCGACGCCTTCCCATCCTGCACCCTGTAAACCGGTATATCACGGATCATGATTTTGTCGACATGAATCATTCGATTCTCCTCCGTAGCCAATACTCGTATTGACTACTTTGCCCCGAGGCCGCATGGGCCATTCATGGCAAGAAAAAAGGCCTTCCTTAAGCAGAAAGGCACCCTGTGTTCCAATTACTTTTGAAGTTTTCGCACATAAATCCGCATCCCATGCTTCAGTGAACAGTGCTCTTCCACCTGACAGCCGACAGGGTCCACAGCATACAGTTCCCTGCGATCCAACAGTTTGATCAGGTCCGGATCGCGATGTGACAGATAGGCACGGATCGCTTGTGCCACTTGGGTATGTATCGGCAGAGTTACGGCAGTTTCATCCACAAATACAGTTACCTCGTTCATAGTGGCCGATCTTTACTCCTTCCTGGTATGGAATGAAGTCCCATTCTTCCCCAGTATGACCCTGCCAGTACCTGTTCATGCTGTAGAATCTGCATTTGTTTCAACCGTAAAACCTGCTCCGGGTTTCAATAAAGAAACATGCAGTTCCTCCTTCCTGAGACCTTAAACCGACTATACATGAAATCGTGACAAATGCCCAGAGCACGGCATAGAATGCTCCAAGGCGCAACAGATAAGGGTGTGTCTTGAAGCTTTTTTACTATTACAAGAGGTGATCGGGCATGTGTGGTATCACAGGCTGGATAGATTGGACTAAGAATCTGACTTTGCAGAAAACCGTATTGGAAGCAATGACTGCCGCATTGCGTTTTCGGGGTCCGGATGCGGAAGGATATTACATTACGCCCCGCGCCGCTTTGGGCCATCGCCGTTTGACTGTTGTGGATCCGGTGGGGGGCACACAGCCGATGACCAGGCACCGCGGTGATTCCCAATTCACAATTATCTATAACGGTGAATTGTACAATACGGAAGACCTCAGGAAGGAGCTGATAGCCCGCGGACATTCCTTCCGCTCCCATTCTGATACGGAGGTGCTGCTGACTTCCTATATGGAGTGGGGACCTGAATGTGTGGAACGACTGAACGGAATTTTTGCTTTTGCCATCTGGAGCGAACCGCAGCAGCAACTGTTTCTTGCCCGTGACCGGTTGGGGGTAAAACCGCTTTTTTATATGGAACAAATCGGATCCTTTCTGTTTGGGTCAGAGCTGAAAGCCTTGCTCGCCCATCCATCTGTGGAAGCAACGATAGACGCGGAAGGTTTGGCTGAGGTCTTCGCACTCGGACCTTCCCGCACACCGGGACATGGGGTCTACAGAGGAATCAAAGAGCTGCGGCCCGGCTGCTGCATGATGGTTGATGTCCATGGCACCCGTATCCGTCAGTACTGGAAACTGGAAAGCCGCCCCCATGAAGAGGATCTGGATGCCACCGTAAGCAAACTTCGAGAACTGTTGATCGACTCGATCGAGCGGCAGTTGGTATCGGATGTGCCAATTGGCACCCTGCTGTCAGGCGGGCTCGATTCAAGTGTTATCACCGCAGTGGCAGCCCTCGCTTTTCAACGGGATGGCCTGGGAAAACTGGACACTTACAGTATTGATTACGTTGACAATGACTTGCATTTCAGGGCCCATGAGTTTCAGCCCAATTCGGATGCCCCCTGGATCAAAAGAGTAGCCGAACACTTTGGCACAAAGCATCACTCCGTCTATGTCGACACTCCTGAACTGGTTGAAGCTCTTACCACAGCGGTTGCAGCCAGGGATTTACCAGGTCAGGTGGATGTGGATTCCTCCCTTTATCTGTTTGCCAGTGAAATTAAAAAAGAAACAACAGTGGTTCTGTCCGGCGAGTGCGCGGATGAATTGTTTGGGGGATATCCGTGGTTTCACAGGGAAGATGCCATGAACAGCAATACGTTCCCCTGGCTTCGCAAAACACGGGAAAGGGCCAGTCTGTTAAAGCCGGAGCTTGTGCACTATATTCAGCCGGAGGATTACGTCACCAGGAGGTATGAAGAAACACTGGCGGAAGTTCCCCGCCTGCCGGGAGAGAATCCGTTGGATGCCCGCAGGAGGGAAATGTTCTACCTCAACATCTGTTGGTTTATGGCTCAATTGCTCGATCGGAAAGACCGGATGACAATGGCTGCAGGCCTGGAGGGACGTGTTCCCTATTGTGATCACCGGCTGGTTGAATACGTCTGGAATATTCCTTGGGAAATGAAAAGCTGTGACGGCAGGGAAAAGGGGATTATCCGTCGGGCGATGAGAGGCATTCTGCCGGAAGATGTACTTTATCGGAGGAAGAGCCCTTACCCTAAAACCCATAACCCGGCTTACACAAGAGCAGTCAGAAACTGGTTGTCGGAGATTCTGGAGGATCCCGCCTCCCCTCTCCTGCAATTGATTGACGAAGGCGCAGTACGCTCACTTCTGCAAGCCGATGCGGACACCACCCACCTTCCCTGGTACGGACAACTGATGAGCGTTCCGCAAATGTACGCCTACCTGGCGCAGGTTAACTATTGGCTGAAGGAGTATAGAGTACGAATCGTATGATTTATAAAAAAGACCTTTCCGCATCACGGATAACAAGCTCGCTGCATCCGCGGGAAGGTCTGTTTGTTTGCGCTTAGTGGGGATTGTCCATCCGGGTTATGGGTTTCCGTCCCAAAAACCCTTCATGCAATCCGTGCCAGTATTGAATTTTGTGCGGTTCTCCAAGTTTCCAGCACAGACATGCCTCTTGTCCGTCCATAATGGTATAAAAATCAATCAGGCCCAAGTCCACATTTTTAATTTCGGCACCATACTCCTGCACTTTGGCGATCAGGCTGTTGGCATGCATCACCAGAAACTCGATTCCCGCCTCTTCCGCAAAGAACGCATCCGGTGCGGCTAAACCTACGAAGAGCGATTTGGCAGTTTGCAGTTCCTGGTTCTTTCTGGTGATTTCCTGTTTCAGGTTTTGCAGGTTGAGGAGAAGAGGTTCAATCAAAGGCAATTGCCGATTGGCTTCCTCCACCGTAAAATAGCGTTTCATCAGCAGCTCCCTCCCTTCTCCCATCATACCACTACATCACTTTCTTGCGAACCCATGCACCCACAGCATCGATCAACAAGACCAGAATCATGATCACAATAATTTCCGTCAGGACGGCAGGGTATTCAAATACTTTGAAATCGATAAACAACATGTTTCCGATTCCCCCGGCACCAATAACGCCAAGAATCAGAGAAGTCCGTATTCCCACTTCCAGCCTGTAAAAATACTGGGAAAGCACGTTGGGGAGAATTTCCGGAACAATCGCGAATCCAATTGTATGAACTTTGTTTCCGCCCACTGCGATAATCGCTTCTTGTGTTTCTTTATCAGACGCCTCCACGAGTTCCGAAATCAGTTTTCCCAGCACCCCGATATTGTGAAGGAAAATGGCTATCACACCGGCAACCGGTCCCAGTCCCACTGTGACAACAAACAACAATCCCCAGACAATTTCCGGGACAGAACGCACAAAGCTGAAAATGCTGCGCAGGATCCCGGATAGTCCTTTCGGCCCCGTGTTACGAGCAAGCAAAAAACTGCAGGGGAAAGCGACTACCAAGGCATAGAATGTCCCTGTCAAGGCGATCTGCAACGTAACAACCGATTGCTCAATTGCCTCCTTCAGAACACTCGTGTCTGGAGGAAAGAACCGCAGCATAAATTGAAATGTTTTTCCTATATCCAAAAAATCCTCCGGGTTGAGTCCCACTCCCACCGTTGCCCAGCCCATAATCAGAAGAAGTGCGGCGAACAGAATCTTTCGCCGCACCGTTCGATGCTTCGGTTCCATGCAACCACCGCCGTCTACTTCTTCAGACGTCCTTCCGATTCTGCCACTTTCCGGATCGCCTCAAAGTCTTCGTTCTTCGTTACCACAAACCCGTCTGCCGCAAACGCATCGAGAATCTCTTTATCCTTGAGCGCAACAAACGCGTCCTGGAGTTTCTTCACAGTGTCGTCGCTTACGTCCTTATTGACTGCGAACGGATACTGGAAGAGTTCCTCCGATTTCCAGATGATTTTGTAGTCTTCTTTCTTGATTTCGCCTTTGGCGATCAGCTTGTCAAAGTATGCGGAGTCAATGGCTCCTGCGTCATACTTTTTGGCCTGTATGGATTTAGCCGTGATATCATGCGAGCCCGTGTAGGCCAGTTCCTTGAATTTGTGGGTGTTTCTGTCCGTAAAGACACCCTGCCTGCGCAACTCGGCTCCAGGCACAAGAGAACCGGAAGTGGAGTTGATATCACCGAAGGCAAACTTCAGTTCCTTAGAGTTCTTGACAAGGTCATCCAGCGTGTTCAACTTGGAATCAGCCGGTGTGATGATGTAAGAGTAGTAGAATGGCTTTCCACCGTTGGTTGTACGAACCACCACCGGTTTCGCACCGCTTTGGTGATGGGCAATCACATAGGTGAGCGGTCCCAGATAGGCCAGCTGGATTTTTCCGGCATTCAGTGCCTCCACCACGCCATTGTAGTCAGGATAATCCTTCACCACCACATTTTGTCCGATTTTTTCAGACAGATACTGCTGCAGCTTCTCCTTGGAGCTGCCGGAGAACTTGGCTTCCGCCGGGATGATCCCCACAAGGAACTCTTTCTTATTCTCTGCCGCCGGCGGCGTTGCCGTTCCGTTCTTGTTATCCTGCGGCTTGGACGCACTGCCGCACGCGGCCACCACCAGTGACATGATCAAAGTAACAACCAGTACCAAAATTCTACTGCGTTTCATGGTCACTCTCCTATTGATCCAGAATGTACAGGTCAAAATATAAAAAGATTATACAACCTATTACTTCTGGTATGCAACATGATATTTTCGTTATCCTAGCGGGATATACGGAATTGCACCCGCTTGTCGTCGATTCTCCGTGATAAGATAGCTCATGATGGTTAATGCTCCCTGCAACTTTCGAATGCCACGGAGATCAGTAAAATAATGATGTGGACAGCAAACAACCAGGAAGCCGTCAACATGCCCATGGCCACCCCTATTCGGTGGGAAACTTGTCGGGACAGACCTAAAAACGGTCAATATCTTCATGGGTTTGGTTTGACTGGCGTTCTCCGGCATCCTTTCCAAGAACTATGTCTTGAGTTCCCTGTCCTGATTTGGTATATTGATATTTGTCCAATTATAACAGTGGAGAGGACAATATATACGGAGGCGGATGGGGTACTGGTGTCCCTCCCGGTCTTCAAAACCGAGCGTGAGGCATGGGATGTCTCAGGTGGGTTCGATTCCCACACGCTTCCGCCATTTTTCCTTTTCAAATCAAGAATTATTTAGATTCAAACGAGTATCAACGAGAAAGAAATCGGGGAAAAACAAACTCATCCAGGCGTACGGTCTTTCGGGGGAAAATTACCGTAGACCGGAGACCTGTTGTCAAAAAGAACGTTTACTCCGAAAACACTCTGTTCACAGGAAACAACCACCAAAGGGTTATTACCATTTGGGAGGTTGTTTTTTCATGTTTCCGAAAACACATCGAAAACTCAAGCGAAGCAACATTTCAACGGAGCGCTTTCATGAGGGTCTTACGATCATCGAAGCGTTCCAACAGTTCATTCGTGTTAAGGAAATTGAAGGGTTGGCTCCTCGGACACTTGACGACCACCGAACATTTTTCCGCTATTTCTTAGAGTGGTTGGGACAAGATGCTTTCATCAGAGAAATCGATATTACCATCATCCGGGACTACATCCATTACATGCTGCATGAAAAAGGGCTTTCGAACATGACGATAAATGTGCGTATTCGACCCCTTAAGGCATTTCTGCGGTTTTGTTACAAAGAAGGCATGCTGGAGTTTCCGCTTCACGAGCAAATCAAGATCTTGAAGGTCGAAGAAGACAAAATCGAATCCCTCACGATCGAGGAAATCAAACGGCTCCTCGACCAAATTGATACAAGTACATATGTTGGACTTCGTGACTATACGATGATTTGTCTGCTCCTTGAAACGGGCATACGCATCAATGAATTGCTTCATATGAAAGTCAACCATGTAAACTTTCGAACTCTTTTGATAGATATCCCCGCAGAAAATGCAAAATCCCGAAAGTATCGCCAGATTCCGATAACAAAGAAAATCGCTCGGTTGCTTGCGGAATTGATGGATGAAAACACAGATTTCGATACCGATTATGTTTTTGTTTCGTATGAAGGAAAACCCTTTACGGTGGGACATTGGAGACGGAAACTTGCAGAATACGGCAAAAAGGCGGGCATCACTTCAAAAAGGGTGTCTCCACATACCTTTCGACATACCTTTGCCCTGCTTTACATTCTGAACGGCGGTGACCCCTTTTCTCTACAACGGATCCTTGGGCACTCTTCCATGTACATGGTCAGAAAGTACATTCATATGGCTCCTGGGGATATCAAGAGTCAGCACGAAAAGTACTCCCCATTTTCAAGGATAAAAATCTAGACAAAAAATTTTTTCTCGAAAAATTTGAAATTGCGTCCGTATGCGTTTATAATTTTGAAGTAGAAGTTGTCCCAAGATACCCCTCACCTCCTTTATGGCCACAACCAACATCAAAACCGGTTGTGAGTTTACACATATTTGGAGGTATCCACCATGAACAATCAATCATCTGTAAGTATGAAAGGTATTTCTGAGGTGAGTGGGCTACTATGCAATTCAACTCCCTCCACTGGGGTCAAAATGATCGCCCAAAATATTCGTCAGGCGACAGAACTGCTAGACGATGCAATGCGGGAGGCATATTCCGCGAGGGAGCATCATTTTGGGGCCATTCTTGAAATGATCCTCCATCAACTCAGTTACGCAGAGGATTGTGCAAAGTACAAACTGAATTCGTAAAAATATAGCCAATCCTGGGGGTATACCAGGATTGGCTGCTTTTCAATCAATGATTTTTCACAGATGTTTGGGTCAATAAACTTGTACGAACACACGTTTCGAAGTATAATGAAATTAACATAACCTTCCTCTCTTAACCTCCGTATCACGGAGGTTCTTGAATACCCTCGTTTTCACCGTTTCACCAAAATCTTCAGTTTTTGCTTCTTGGATTTTCCACATTCTGCATTCACTTGATTCGATGAACGATCCTCATTTACTCCTGTATTTTCCATTCACGTCTGTATATTTTCGTGAAAACGTTGGCCGCTTGGCTCAACTGAGACCATTTTCGGTTCTCTTTATTGCATTCCGAACAAAATAAAAAGAGCACGGGTCGATAGGTTCTGGAAAACCTATCGATCTGACGCCGACCCCTACCCGGCACCAGGCGCTTATGCGCTTCCGCAGCATCTTCAATATTAGTATACCAAAATGTTGCTGGATGCGCAAGTTTTCTTGGATAAACCTTGGCCTGCTGCTTGAATTGGGTGGCAGGCCTTTTTGCTTTGTTTGGGGTGCTCCTAAAATAAGGAGGACCAACAAAGTGTTGTCAGCAAGAGAATTAAATGCTCTGCAGAAGCAGAGAGACCACGCCGCAACGGCATTGCGGCATATCCGGTTCCACCACGGAAACAGCGACGGCTACATCGCGCTGTTCAAGATCGAGAAGCACAGAAAAAAGGGAAAAGAAAAAAAGAACCACCGCCAATTCCACTACAAGTTGGAGGACATCACTGTGGATCTGCTCCAGAAGTGGGTCGGTAACGACTTCTATTTTTCAATGAATGACTTTTACAGAATCGGCCGTACAGCCACGAACTTGAAGGAGTTCCGAGCACTCTACGTGGATCTGGATTGCTACAAGAAAAACCTGACACCGAAAAAGGTTCTCAAAATACTTGAGAATGAGTTCTTCGGAAAACAGGTTCCCGAACCCTCCTACAATATCCTCTCGGGTCGTGGCATCCAATTGGTGTGGCTTTTGGAGCCCATCCCCTTTTTCAAGCGTGAAGTTTGGGATCAAGTCGAACAATTCCTGCACAAACTCTTTGACGAATTTGGCTCCGACCCCGCCGTCCTCGAACCATCACGGGTCTTTCGGTGCGATGGAGGAATCAACTCCAAAAACCAGGAAGAAGTTGTTGTGGAATATCGGAACGAGCGACGCTATTCGATTTGGGAATTCGTCGACGAGTATTTACCCCCAACTCCCCCAAAATCACCAAAGCGCCCCCAATCAAGATGTTTCTCCTCCTCGGAAAAGAAAAAAAAACCCCCATCGTTCGACCAACCAAAGATTCACCATCGTTTTCATAACCTCCACAGTTTGAATTACAGTCGTGTCAAGGATTTGGAAACCCTGCTCTCCATGCGCAACGGGTACCTTTTTAACTGCCGTGCGATATTTCTTTTTGTCTACGGATATCACTTTCTCTGCAATTCCGGCGACCAAGAAGCCACTTTCCAAGCAATCAAGGAAATGAACACCCGACTCATGGAACCGCTTCATGATTGGGAGGTGTTGGGTGCCTTCAAAGGTGCGCTTCGAGGTTGGAATCGCTTGCAAGATAAGACATTAAATACGTTGGCCCAGCAAAATGGATTTCAAGCCGCAGGGTACAATTACACAAACGAAACTCTAATAAGAATGCTCTCCATCACTGCAGACGAACAGAAACACCTGCAGACCATAATCAGTCGTGAGGAGGTAAGACGGCGGAATACCAAGTTTCAGTCAGAGAAACGCCGCCAAAGGGGAGTCCGGCCAATGGAACAATATCAGCATGAACGCAAAGAACGATTTAAAGATAGACTGGAAGAATTACGCCATCTTCTTGCCGAACATGAAAATACATCAAACCGCAAACTGGCTGATTTGATGGGGCTTTCACACACCCACATCCGCAAACTGAGGTCTCAACTCTCCACCTCTAACGAAAGTGGAAACTGATGTGTCATATTAAATCAGGGGGAGAGGGTAGGGGGGTCCTCTCCCAGGGTTTTCTGTCTCCTACCTCTGCCGTTCAGCCAATGCCCCCGATTCTCTTTCCTGATCCGAAACCGGGCCAGGGAGGCGGTGGTTGTGGCGGTGTTGGTCCTTTCACCGAGCCTATGGTTTTGTTTCCGAGAGAGGGGGCAGGTGTAACATACGGTCATTTTTGATTGCGAACGTTGGAAGTTGTTTCCCCTTTTCCTTCCCGCCTTTGGCGTTTGTTGATGTTCGTGCCCAGCCCGTCTGAAAATTCTCAATCAACCACTCGTTCTTGTGGGGCTGGGCCATCCTTTCATGACCTTTTACCGTACTTCTAGAAAGTCGGTTCAGAGTAACCAGAGAGGCAATCTGGTATACTTGAATCGTGAGAGGAGGGGCTTGTATGATGCGTTGCGAGAATTGCGGACATCCGGTTGTGAGGCAGGTCGGCAATTGTTCCTTAGAGCGTGAGGGCATTTCCTGCCTGCTGGTCGGGACTCCTTTTTACTTCTGAATTTTTTGCGGGGAGATGAAATTACCGGAAGAAGTTGAAACACTTCTGGAATCGTGTCTCGTAGAGAAAAAGCGCTTTCCCAATTCGCCACCGCATCTCTACATCCATGTGGAGGAAGCCCTGAAGGATGTGAAACATGACTGAATCTCCTGAATACTGTGTAGATGAACGGACTTCAAGGAGAGTTCGATCCACTTTAACAATTTAACCCATTAAAGCCCTTGGAAAACGCACACGTCAAAAATTTTTTTCATTCCGTTTCATTCCGATGTCCCACATCTTTCCGGCTGGATCGTGGACTATTCCGTTATTCATTTAATTTTTCCAATATTCCGATTTTACAAGCATGGCCGACTTTGTTATCCTTGGGGTCGACAACTTAGTTAAGGAAGTGATGATCGTTGTCCATCAAGGAGTTTCTAAAGTTACCACCCAAAGAAATTGGGAACGTCCACCCCTCTTTTTTTACCAAGGTCAGGGGTGAAGACTTCAAAAAGTTATCGACTGAGCAGTTGTTTGCTCTGACACCCGAGCAGGTTACGGCCCTTAATCCTGGAGTTCTCCAAAAGTTGTCGCCAAGGCAACTGAATGAATGGCTTCCATTAGCACACCCTGATATCAAGCCTCATATTGAGCAAGCACTACCAAAAGCAGAAAAACTGGAAAAGAAACAGCATTCCAAGTCCAGATTGAGAAAAGAGTCAGGGTTTGTGACCAATGATGTTCTTCTTGCTGATGTTGTGGCAGCGAAACTGGATATCTCAGTGCGATTCCTACTTCAACTATCAGATTTCGGTGAGTTCACCATGTTTAAGGTGGCTGGAACATGGGTATGTGATAAGCCAAGCCTTATGGATTATCTCAATCGTCAGCGTGTTGCAGGTGCTTTCTTTGATAATAAAGGAAATCCCTTATGGCGAAATGGTGACTTGGTTCGTGTTCCCCTGGAACCATTGACCGACATTCCGGTGCTCTATCCCGTTGAAAATTTTGCGGAGCAGGTTAACTGCGACAAGAGAACTTTCGTGCGTAAATGCAATGAAGGGTATTATGACTATTTCCGAATCGGATCACATTTGAAGATGTCAGAAGATGACTTTAATCGCTCTCTTGCCCGGAAACAGAATCCGGAGAATTATGATGTAAGTGAAAGGAACCCTCTCTCTGTCCGGGAAAAGATTGACAGGACGATCAAAAAGGTCTGGAATGAGGACATAAGGCGTGAGTGTCAAATGGGAACGATCAACTCTGAGAGCATTTTGCGTTGTCTCTGGTATTACTATTTGAGACTTCGGTTGACTGATCCATATATCCGTGAAAGTGGGATTGTGATCGACTCCGAATATCATTTTGAAAGAAATCGGATTGACCTAGTCGTTCGGCAAGGAGACAAGCCTCTCGCGGCAATCGAACTGAAACATATAAAAACAGGTTTTCAAAGTGCGTACAAGAGTGCCACTCTCAACGCAGAAAAATATGCACGTGCCTGGAAGTTTGAAGATTGTCAGTTCCATCTCTGCTTCATCATTCAGGAACTCCGAAATATGTCTTCCAAGGATGTGGATTTCTACGCCACCGACGTTTCGAATGAGTGGGCACAAGGAAAACTCACGAAAATGATGCTAGTCTTAATAGTAGACACAGATTTTAGAGATCACAATGGATAGGTAGATTGTTTTTTGGGATGTAGCCCCGTAGTGAGCCTGACC
>NZ_BDUF01000042.1 GCF_002335525.1 Effusibacillus lacus | reverse complement strand
CTGAACGACTACCGGCTAAAGCCGGTAGGTTCCTCTGAGCGACTGAAAGTCGCTGTTCAGGCTAAAGCCTGCTGAAAAGCAACCGGTGGCTAAAGCCACCTAAAGATTTCGACTGAAACTCGACCTTACGGCTCAAAGCCGCCGGTCTAGGCTAAAGCCTGCTGAAAGCCACCTATGGCTGAAGCCATCTGAAGTTTCCGACTGAAACTCGGACTTCTTGTAAACTATTCTTCAATGTCAAAGACATCATCGCCTTCGACTTGCTGACCTTCTATATAGCGGCGGATCGTTTCTTCATTCACCGCTCCGACTGTTGCACAGAAATATCCTCGAGCCCATAAATGCTGGCCCCAGTACCTCTTTTTGAGATGGGAAAACTCATCCTGCAACATTCGTGATGATCTTCCCTTGAGATACTGAATTACCTTTGATGGAGCCATTGTCGGTGGGCACGATACCAGCAGATGGATGTGATCTTTCCCTACGCTTCCTTTTACAATCGTGATTCCCCGACTGAAGCAGCATTGTCGTATAATTTCTCGTGCTCGTGCCGCCACTTCCCCAACGAGCACGTGATATCGATATTTTGTTACCCACACGAAGTGGTACTTGATGTCATATACAGAATGTCCACCGGTTTGATAGTCGACCATACTGCTCACCTCTCACTTTATGTTAGAGGTGCTCTGGTACACTGTCAACGCGCTGGAAGCTGACCGGCTAAAGCCGGTGGGTTTAGACCCGGCGCATGGAAACTAAA
>NZ_BDUF01000041.1 GCF_002335525.1 Effusibacillus lacus | reverse complement strand
TGTAGTTGTTCTGTGATATTGTCACCCTGTAACTCGTCTGTGAAAATGTCACCATGGGACAGGAGACGATTACACTGACAACAACAGAATTAAAGAAAGTTCTTGTGATTGAGAAGTTGGTTGCCAAATCCCTTACATCTGAAGAAGCCGCTACAGCCCTTGGCCTTTCTAAACGTCAGGTTCTTCGTTTAAAGGCTCGGTACATCAAGGAAGGAGCGAAAGGAATTGTACATAAGAACCGAGGACGAAAGCCCTCTCACACCATCCCTGAGTCCATTAGGGAACAAGTTGTTAGTCTTTACGAGCAAAAGTACTACGGAAGTAATAATTCCCACTTATCTGAGCTTCTAGAAGAGCATGAACAGTTGGATCTTAGCGTTTCCTCCGTTCGTCGGATTCTAGTTGCTGCGGGGGTCAAGAGACAAAAACAACGCCGTCGTCCGAAATTGCACAGTCCCCGTGCTCGAAAACCCCAAGCCGGCATGCTGTGGC
>NZ_BDUF01000040.1 GCF_002335525.1 Effusibacillus lacus | reverse complement strand
TTGTGCATGCACAACCGGTTTGGGCTTCTCCGCGTTCGCTCGCCGCTACTGACGGAATCACTGTTGTTTTCTGTTCCTCAGGGTACTTAGATGTTTCAGTTCCCCTGGTCTGCCTCCTCGCTGCCTATGGATTCGGCAGCGGGTACTGGACCATTACGTCCAGTGGGTTCCCCCATTCGGACATCCCCGGATCAAAGCCCGCTTACGGCTCCCCGAGGCGTTTCGGCGTTCGCTCCGTCCTTCGTCGGCACCTGGCGCCTAGGCATCCTCCGTGCGCCCTTTGTAGCTTAATC
>NZ_BDUF01000039.1 GCF_002335525.1 Effusibacillus lacus | reverse complement strand
CTAGTAGTTCGTTTCCTAAATTCAGTTACTTAAAACGGTGTTCTATGGTATCCTGAAAGCAAGAATAATGAACGGGGCGGATACCATGGGAAGAACACGTGAAATTGAAGTTGAGATTACCGAAGAGAATCTATCGTACCTTCGACAGGTGAGCCAATCAAGGACGGAACAAGTACGCCGCGTGGAACGAGCCAATATCCTTCTTTTACATGCCAAAGGGCTCGGTTCAACGACGATTGCCAGAGAACTGAAGATCAGCGTTCCTGCGGTGACACGCTGCCTGCAAAAGGCGAAAGAATTCGGCATTCATGTCGCGTTAGATGACTTCAAGCGTTCGGGCAAGCCTCCACGGTTGACACCAGAGGCCAAAACTTGGATTCTTTCAGTAGCCTGCCAGAAACCCAAAGACCTGGGCTTTTCTTACGAACTTTGGACGGTTCGGTTTCTAGCAGAGTACATTCGGAAGCACGCTGAGGAACAAGGCCATCCAAGCGCATCGCACATCTCGGGAGGTACGATTTCGAAACTGCTAAAAGCCCAGCAAGTTCAGCCTCATAAAGTTACTTACTACGTGGAACGCCGTGATCCCGACTTTGATGCGAAAATGGTGCAGGTACTCCACGTCTATCAGCAAGTCGAATGGAAGTTGGAAAACAATGATTTTGTTCCGCTCTGCGATGTCATGCTTTCTTATGACGAAAAGCCGGGTATTCAAGCTATCGGAACAAAATCCCCCGACCTGCCGCCGGTTCCGGGACAACATCCAACCTTCAGCCGTGATTACGAATATGTTCGACATGGGACACTCAGCTTGATGGCCGGGATGGATCTTCTGACTGGAGAAGTCATGGGCTCCGTTGTGGATCGACATCGCAGCAAAGAGTTCATCGATTTCTTAAAAATGCTTGATAACAAATATGCTCCTGGCCTTCGAATCCAAATCATATTGGACAATCATTCTGCCCACACTTCGAAAGAAACAAGGGCATATTTAGAGACCGTTCCAAACCGCTTTGAGTTTGTTTTTACTCCAAAACATGGGTCGTGGCTCAATGTGATCGAATCCTTTTTCTCTAAAATGACAAGGAGTTTCCTGCGTCATCTCCGGGTACAGTCCAAAGAAGAATTGAAAGAAAGAATCGAACAGTACCTCAAGGAAATTAACGAAAATCCTGTTCCGTTTCGTTGGAAGTACGGCTTGGAGTCTGCTGCTAGGTAAAAGTAAGTCTATTATGGAAACGAACTACTAGT
>NZ_BDUF01000038.1 GCF_002335525.1 Effusibacillus lacus | reverse complement strand
ATTCCTCCCTCAATAAATTAATGTTTTCTACGTTTTTCTCGCTCTATCACAATATTTCATCTTTGACGTACGAAGCACCCATGGATAATATTTGACGAAAAGTGAAAATATGGGATCGACCTGTTGGCGGGAATAGAGGTGGTGCTACCTCGTTTTAAAAACCTATGGTCGCAAATGGATCTCCACATGTACCCTTGCAGTTAACCCTCCCATATCTCCCTGGGTCTATGCCCTTACATTCCTTCGTTCTACCTCTCAAGGGGTGGAGGCCGGGCAAGCTCCTAAACGGGGTCGTTGCCCTAATGGAATAAATTGGTCCCAGCCTATCCGTGCTTCGTTTGTCAAAGATCAATCTGTGTCATAAGCGCAGAAAGAGATGAGTTGCTAAACTTGTAATTAAATTAAGCTGCTGCTTGTAATTGAGCCTCTCGATGGGGGCCAAGCACCTTACGGGCGTCGTATTCCTTTTGCTTGGTTCCAAGCTCAAATAAGACGCGAATTAACTTGTTACAGATGGCGATCATCGATTGCTTTTTCTTCAGCGGGTTATCCCTGCGTGTGGTGAAATACCGATGCAGTGCATGGAATTCCGGATTCTTAGCGACCATGGTTAGTGCCGCCCGAAACAGCAACGCTCGGAGGCGACAGCGGCCACGCTTACTGATCGTCGTCTGTCCTTTCCGCTCGCCGGAACTGTTTTCCCGTAGGCTAAGTCCCGCATGGCGTACGATTTGCTGGCTGTGGTCATAACCGGATAAATTCCCGACTTCCGCTAGAAACCCAGCCACGGTGATGAGTCCAATGCAAGGGATACTCATCATGTGGGAGGCGCCGGGGATTTGTTTTACCAGTTCCTCCACAAGCTCCATCAGTTGTTCAATTTGCCTGCACAGCATGACGTACTGCTCCAGATACATGGCTAGCTCATGCCTGGCTGCTGTAACGCCTTCCGTAAGGCCGATGGACTTCTGGGCTTTCCCGTACAGCAACTGTGCTCTTTTGGGGCCCACGGCACGCTTCACGTCATTCTTCTTCCATGTGGCCACGATCGATGTTTCACCGGCTTTCACCACATCTTGTGGTAATGGAAAGTGCTGAAGAGTGATAAGAGAAGCTTTACCTTCCCAATCTTTAAAGACTTGCGTATATTCGGGAAAGAAGCGATCCAACCAATTGTGGATTCTTCCTTTCACGCGGTTCAAATCCCCGCATAGACGATCCCGCTGATTCATCAGCACGCGCAGGT
>NZ_BDUF01000037.1 GCF_002335525.1 Effusibacillus lacus | reverse complement strand
GTTTTTTAGTCTTTTTTTGCGGGATACCAACGTCCACGTTCCAGAGTAAGAGCCCATTGGCTCGACTTCCTAGCGCCTCCAAAAATCACCTCCCATTTACCGTCAGTGTTTACGTAGAGTTGCCCACACTGAAAATTGTCTGCCACACGAATTCTTAGAATCTCCCCGGGCGACACACTTTCGAGACGCTCTTCCTCATCAAAACACCAAGTATCCAGGTCTGAGTCATACCGCAGGATTCCTTGTCTCATGCAGCTCATCTCCATTTCTTCTCAAGTTTTCGTTTATCGTTTTCCGTTGACTTTCTCGAAATCTATATGATTCCCCTTCAAACAACAGAATGTGTGAGTGGTGGGTCAGACGGTCGAGTAATGCCGTAGTCAGCGTGACGTCATGAAACACATCCGTCCATTTCGCAAACTCAAGATTCGTCGTAATGAGGAGGCTCCCTTTCTCATAACGGTCAGCGCAGAATTGGAACAACAAGGGGCCCCCTTGCGAAAGCGAAACGTACCCGAGCTCGTCCAAACAAACGAGGTCATACTTATCCCACGTTCGCAGGTATCGGGGCAAACGGTACTCGGACTCTGCCTGCAACAACTCCTGAACGAGTTGCATCACCGTAATGAATCGGACCCGGTATCCAGCAGCAATGGCAGCCATTCCGATTGCAATGGCCACATGCGTTTTTCCTGTACCGCTGGCTCCCATACAAATCACGTTTTCTTTGTTTCGAATGAATTCACCTTCCGCCAGATGCAGAACCCGTTGTTTCGACAGTGCAGGGATTGCGGCAAAATCGAAATCCTGCAGGGTTTTATACGTCGGAAACCGGGCCTGACGAGTATACGTTTGGAGACGGCTCTGTTTTCGAGACTCTAGTTCTTCGGCTAGACAGCCGGCCAGATATTGAACCATGGACTGCCCATTCTGTATCGCTTCCCGAGCGAGGGAGGCATACGCCTTGCGAAGTCCTGGCATCTTGAGCTCTTTGCAATAAATATCGACCATGGCGGCGTGGATGTCGTCTGCCATCAGTGCACAACCCCTTTCACGAGCATGTCGTAGCGTGCTGGATTTTGCTTCATGAGCCGGTAAGTCTTGAGTTCATCCGGAACCTGACAAGTGGGAGATGTGGGAGGGCGGAACAAATGGGCTCGGATTTGTTCGGCGGTCACCACATCAGGTCCAATCGCTTCAATGGCCTCTAGAATGTCCTTCGCAGGAAAGATCTGGTGCAAAAGCAGAATGGCCACGAAGTCCTTGTACCCGTCTGGCCGACTGTTTACCATCCGTATACGAATACGATGGTAGATTTCCGGCAACTGGCGCACAACAGCGGCATGTGTGGCTGCGTGTGGTTTGTAGGCAAGTATCGGCAGGTAGTGCTCTAATTCCAGGAACGTCCGCTTTCGTTCATGACAGCGAACATGCTTGGCCACGACCTGCTCCCGGTGAAGAATCTCGATTCTTTCGGCATAGGCTCGCAGGAGGAGAGTCTTGCCTACATAAGCACTTGGTACTGAATAGCGGTTGTAGTCAAAACTCACCAAACAGAGCTTGTTCACCAGGACGGGATGAGTCGTTGCGCAGCGGTGGGCGTGTATGGGCAGGGCCCGGAGTGCAGAACGTTCTTGTTCCCACAGGGTCCAACGTTTGTTCCTTGTTTTCTCGCACCAGGCGAGCAGATGGGTGTTGAATGCCTCCAAATCGGATACCTCGGGAACCGGCACACAGGCATGGCGACGAACATAACCGACTCCATTTTCCACGCTGCCTTTCTCATGCGGTTCTCCAGGCCGGCAAAAATCACTGTCGAACAGGTAATGGGCACGCAAACTCGACAGAAGTTCATGCTCATCCCGCATCGGACCCGTAAGGATTTTGGTCACGGCTGTCTTTGGATTGTCATAGCGAACGCTGCGAGGGATACCGCCAAACCATTCAAACGCCAGCCGATGCCCCTCCAAGAATGCCTCGATTTTCTCGCTGGAAAAAGCATGGGCGAAAATGACTCCGCTATGTCGCAATCTCATCACAAACAGGTGTACGTCCGTCGGTTTTCCGGCGATCTTGATCACGGCTCGTCCAAAGTCTGCTTCAGCCAGTTCGCCCGCATCGGCAGTTAGCGGAACAAACGCCTCCTGTGGCTTATTGCGCAGCTTGCGAACCCAATACCGTACCGTGGATTCGGCGGCATCAAATTCTTCCGGATATTCTTCTCGGAGTCGTTCATAGATTCTTGAGGAGACATAGCGCTGCTTCTTTGGTGCTGAACGCTCCTCTTCCTGTAACCATGCTTCGATGACCGGAATCCAACGCTCCATGGCTGGACGGGGTTTCGGTTTGGTGAGCTGGTACTTCGGAATCTCCGCTTCCTGTAACATTTTACGTACCGTCTGTCGTGAAATCTTGCAGTTTCTACTGATTTCACGAATGGACCATCCGTCCATGAAGTGCCGTTTCCTGATATACTCTTTATCGACCATCCCATACACGCATCCTTTCCTCCTGTACACTTGATTTCGACAAAATCAGCGTACAGGAATTTGGTGTAGGGGTGGTCAACTTTTTGGTTGTCAATGTGCCTCCACGTGGTCAACTTTTATGTTATCAATCACA
>NZ_BDUF01000036.1 GCF_002335525.1 Effusibacillus lacus | reverse complement strand
TATGTGCGCCCGGCATGGGCGTTGTCTATAGGGTGCAAGTCCCGAGTGGTGAAGGCAACAGTAGCCATTAGCTTACGACAAGGGTGTCCACCGCGAGGTGGAATCTGAAGGAAGTCTGCGGCAAACCTCCGGCCTGAGGAACACGAACTTCATACGAGGCTAGCGATAGTTGGATGAGTCTGCATAACAAGACAAAGTCCTTGTTGCCGAAGGCTATCGAGAGTAGATGAAGCAGGTAGATGGAGGGAAAGACAGCGCTCTTACCCGGGGATACCTGCCTGGAACGCCGATTAAATCGGTAACCCGTGTTGAAAGGCACGGCTGAACTGGCAGGAGTCAGCAGATGTCATAGTACCTGTGAGGAGACGTCCAAACAGGGAAGGACTGAACATGATTGTGAGGGTTATTCATGGCAAGTTCGAGAGAAGAGCATAGACAGCAGAATATCCCGACAGGGAGCTACCTTCAGGAGGAAGCAGTGAATCTGCGGGGGACTGAAGGAGCGCCGAGTTCTTCCCCGGCACAAACCAGAGAACAAACCCGCGAGGTGAGACATAACCACCTGATGGAACAAGTGGTACAGCGAGAGAACCTTCTCTCGGCCTTGCACCGTGTGGAAAGGAATAAAGGAGCCGCCGGTGTTGACGGAATGGCGACAAGATCCCTTCGTCCATTCTTGCTCGAACACTGGCAGGAAATTCGAGACCGACTCCTTAACGGAACCTACCAACCTCAGCCGGTACGTCGATTCGAAATCCAGAAACCCGACGGAGGCGGAGTACGTTTGCTAGGAATACCGACGGTGCTAGACCGCTTCATCCAACAGGCATTTCTACAAATCCTAACCCCCATTTTTGACCCCGGATTCTCACCGTTTAGCTTTGGCTTCCGTCCGGGATACAAGGCGCAGATGGCGGTCCGTCAAGCCCAGTCCTACATACGACAAGGTTTTCGCTATGTAGTAGACATGGACTTGGAAAAGTTCTTTGACCGAGTAAACCATGACATCCTCATGGCAAAACTTGCCCGAAAGATTGAGGATAAACGAGTCCTTAAACTCATACGGCGGTACTTGCAAGCAGGAGTCATGATAAACGGCTGTTGTGTGGCAACAGAGGAAGGAACCCCGCAAGGGGGCCCTTTAAGCCCACTGCTTGCCAACATTATGCTGGATGACCTCGACAAGGAACTAATCAAGCGTGGGCACCGATTCGTCCGCTATGCGGACGACTGCAATATCTATGTTAAAAGTAAGAGGGCAGGGGAACGGGTGTTAGAGAGCGTCAAACGATTTGTAGAAGGACGACTAAAACTGAAGGTCAACGTGGAGAAAAGCGCGGTAGACCGCCCATGGAAGCGAAAGTTCCTCGGGTTCTCATTTTCACACCACAAGGAACCGAAAATTAGACTTGCCGAAAAGACAGTCAAACGGTTCAAGGATAAAGTGAGAGAACTGACAAGCCGGAGCAAAAGTCAATCCATGGAACAAAGACTGTGCAAATTAAATCAGTATCTGAACGGGTGGAGTGGCTACTTCCGCTCTGCAGACACAAGAAGTACATTCGAGCAGCTCGATGAATGGTTACGTAGACGACTCAGAATGTGCCTGCTGAAACAATGGAAGAAACCCAAAACCAAAAGAAAGAAACTGATTGCGCTAGGAATACCAAACGAGTGGGCTACGAGGATCAGCGGTTCCCGCAAGGGATACTGGAGGCTCGCGAACACTCCACAGGTAAACAAAGCCCTTGGCCACGCGCATTGGCGTAACCAAGGACTCGTAAGTTTAGTCGCAAGGTTTGACGAAC
>NZ_BDUF01000035.1 GCF_002335525.1 Effusibacillus lacus | reverse complement strand
TGATGCTAGTCTTAATAGTAGACACAGATTTTAGAGATCACAATGGATAGGTAGATTGTTTTTTGGGATGTAGCCCCGTAGTGAGCCTGACCGGAGGGAAGGCGAATTAGGGGAGCCCTAGGTGGCTTGTCCCTTATATCCTATCCATTATAATAAACATGATCTTAAAATCGAGGTGTCTTCATCGTGAAAAAGTTAAAGCAATATGATTCAGATTTTAAACGTCAAACCGTCGAATATATTCTTGAGCAGCGGAAGCCGGTTGCGCAGGTCGCTCGGGAATTAGACATTTCCCCCAATACCCTTCATGGCTGGCTGAAGCAATATAAACGTCAAACAAATCAAGATGCACAAGGAGGTGGGGCCCAGCTCTTAGATGACCGAGATCTACGGGAATTACAAAAACGGATTCGCGATCTCGAAGAGGAGAATGCCATCTTAAAAAAGGCAATGCACATCTTCGCAAAAGACCGGAAGTGAAATATTCT
>NZ_BDUF01000034.1 GCF_002335525.1 Effusibacillus lacus | reverse complement strand
CCCATCGAACACGAACGTATGTACTATCAATCTATTAAAAATGCAGCATAAAATCTCTACTTTTTGTGTCTACTCTATTGACTTAATACCAGAATAGGTCAGATCACGGCCCGCCAAATTCGAAACCGCCATATAAGTGAGATTTTCCCATGCCCGAACTTGCGAGATCATCCTTTGCTGTTCCCGTGACGGGTTCATATAGCCCTGAATCCGGACAAGCAGTTCCGCCCCTTTCAACACCGTGTCGCGGCAAATTTCCGGGATGTTCCCGTCGTAACAAATGATCGCGCCGATTTTTAAGCCCTTCGGCCCTTCCACAACCATCGTTTTGTTCCCCGGTTGCCAGGGCTCCTGGGGAACCCAGGGATTTATTTTGTGGTAGTTCATCACAATTTCGCCTTTGTTGTTCATCAGCAAAAGCGAATTCCAGGGGTTCCCGTTGGTATTGATTTCCCCGGTGATCGAGAACACACCCCAAACGTTGTTCCTCCGGCATGCCCTTGCAAAAATTTCGGTTTCAGGTCCCGGCACTGTCGTGGATAATTGCAACCATTTGGTAGGATGGAGCCCTTGCGTCGAATACTCAGGAAAGATGATCAAGTCCAACCCCGGATACCCTCGTTTCACGTCATCCACAAAGTTTGCAATTCTGTTGCAGTTCATCAGTACTTCTTCTCTCGTTCTGACGACCGGTGCGGCGTAATTTACCACAGCAACTCCGACTGTATCCTTGGATGACGAAATGGTTCCTACCGGCATCAAATCCCCCCTTTATGAAACTTTGAGTTTCTCTGTCTGCCATTTTCATATAGCAAAGACCATGCCAACCTCCCACGGAAGAAAATTTCACATAATTTTTAAAAGAAACTGTAAAATATGTTCATTCTGGTTTCGTGTTGTTACATTTTTGTTCAAGTCCAAAAACAAGTCTCCATTTTTTAGGAGATCGGTTCAATGAACAAGTACTTTACGCAAATTGAACACTCTGTGAACAGGGTGTAAATTGAAAGTTCAAAAAATTTCTTATATAGTAACATAGAGGCTCGGAAATGACCTGAGTCGAATTGGAAATTTATTGTATTTCGGGCATTTTTAGCTGGAAAATTGGTTGTTTACACACTGATAGGATCTTCATTCTCTAAAAGTGCCCATGCCAAATAAACGTAGCTCAATGGTTTTTTCAAAAGAACTACGTTTGGCAATCGTTAGTTTCGTTGCTTACGCCGAGAAGAGAAGAGATTTCAGTTCGATTTCACTCTCTTCGTACCAAGCGTCCATGTGTTGGCACATCATGATTCCGTAGATCCGGATGGTCCACATTTTGGTACTGCGATGCTTGGCGGCTTCAAGCATATAATCAATTTTTTCTCGCTTGTTGGACCGTTCGACTGTCGTTCTGCGTTTGTAGGTCTCTTTCCACTCATCGCTGTCGCGGGCGATGGGTGGAAACAAGCGGGGATTGTCCTTGGTGTAGGTGTACACACATCGGCCATAGGCGGAATTCGAGCAAGGCGTATCGCATGTTACCACACCGTTTTTAACGAGTGGACAGCGATACTTACGGCGTCCTCGGGCATGATCGTACCCATTGTTTTTCATCTCCAGACCTTTCTTGCAAATGGGGATGCCGGCGGGAGAAAGCGTAAAATCGTCTTTGTACTTGGTGTTACCGCTGTTTCGTGGATTAAGGTCAATAAACGGCATGATGTGCTTGGATTGTAAGTAGCGGTAAATGGGAAGCGCGTCATGGGCGGAATCGAGCAAGATCGTATCCCATGTGAATTCGGGGTACTGTCGGACGAACTCATCTATGCTGAAGAGCAGGGAAACCGAATCGTGCCGCGAACCGCGATGAAGGCGGGGATACAAGGGCAGATCATGAAAACTGTCTGCAGCCGTGAGCATGTACAAATGATAGCCGTTGAAGTACCGTTCCCGTGCACTGTCCCACCCGGAGTCACAGTCAGGCTGTGAATAAAGCCGTGGGCAATTGCAGGAGTAAATTCCCTGTTTTCTGCAGGAACACAAGGGTTTGCTTCGTGGATAAGCGGACGTTTGTACAGGAGTACCGTCCCCTGCCGCACGAAGAGCGTGAATATCGCCAAGAAGGCCCATTTGGGCGGAGAGAAGCACAAATTGTTCTTTAAACAATGACTGGAGATGGTCAAACGGCAGCTTTTGTTGACGAGGCGGGTATTTCAGGAGACGTTTGACGAATCGGTCGACTTTTCCGGGCGTTGTGGTGGGTGCTTTTTCCCCCTTTTTCCCTTTCTTCGGTTTTCTTCTTTTGGGTTTCTTCTTGTTGGTGACATGAGGCGTTTCAAGAGCCCAAAGACGGGTGAAGAAGTCGTAAAAGGAACCGACACCTGGTGTTTGGCCGGGCTCAAAGCCGCTGAGGATCGCATAAAGCGGAATTCGCCGGAGATCGTCGACCCATTTGGTCACAGAAGGTTGCTTGACGGACAGCATAAGCAGGTAAGAGCGGAGCAAGTTGGCAGGATCTTTGGCTTTACACCCCCGGTGGGAGTATTGGCTTTGTAAAAGCTGTGCGGTACGGGACAAATCGGTCAGCCAAAATTTCTTGATGACACACCAGTCGCTAGGCACAAGGCGAAGGATGCTGGTACCGGAATAATGAGTCTGGAGTTGCTCCAGGACAAAGGCCTGAAATTCGGAATGGGATCGAATTTCTTCGAACACGGAAACCCCTTCTTTCACCGGAGATAGGGCAGTTAGAAGGCCCTTCACGGCGATTATTGGGGCGTTTTCAAAAAGTCAAGTGTTTTTTGGTGATTTCGGTAAATTTTTTCGTTGATAAATTTCCAGTTGGAGTCCATCAATTGATAACAACTTTATCAAATTGATGGAGGGAAACAGAAAAAACCTCATGGTACAAAACCTTGAGGTTTCAATACTCGGCTATTGCCGAGAGGCTATTAACAGTTAGGGAGGAGAGTGCGGGGTTATGGAGAATCAAGAAGATATTAAAATTGGATTACTGTATTCCCTGACAGGAACAACGGGGGTCACGGAGCGAGGGCAGTATCAATCGACTCTTTTGGCTATCAAACATATTAACGACCAGGGAGGGATCCATGGCAGGCGGCTGCTTCCCATAGTCGAAGACATTGCTTCTGACCCGTTTCTGGCCGCCAAAAAAGCGGAAAAGTTAATTGTTTTAGACAAGGTGGCTGTTCTAATTGGGCTTTACACATCCGTCAGCCGAAAAATGGTGATTCCAATCTTGGAGAAGCACAACGTATTGTTGTTTTATCCCACTCTGTATGAAGGGGAGGAATTGTGCCGAAACGTATTTTATTGCGGTCCTGTCCCAAATCAACAGTTACAGTTTTTTATCCCTTGGCTCATCACAAATTTTGGAAAATGCTTTTATCTGATCGGTTCCGATTATATTTATCCGCGGCAAACGAACCGTCACATCGACCGCCTTGTCCAATCCCACGGTGGCCGAATTGTGGGCGAACACTATTCGATCCTGGGAACTCAAAAGTTTGACAAACCTATTCGTGAAATTGTTCAAGCCCAACCGGATGTCGTTTTTTCGACTTTGGTCGGAGACAGTGTGATTGCTTTTTACCAACAATACCGCCAATCGGGGATTCCGAAGCCGATTGCCAGCGGCATCACCGCTGAAACAGAAATACAAGCAATGAATGCCGCCTATGCTGTGGGCCATTATACGTCCTTCCCTTACTTCAACTCGATCCGTACAGATAAAAATCATATTTTTCAGTCTGAATACAGGCGAACATACGGTACCGACGTAATCAGTTCAGTTATGGAAAACGCCTATAACGGCGTGTTTTTGATTGCCGAAGCAATGAGAAAATGCGAATTCATCTCCACCGACTGTTTGCGCCAAGCTCTGTCGGGCATCACTTTAGAAGCCCCTCAGGGAAACATCAAAGTAGATGAGAAAAACCATCATTTATGGTTGCATTCCCGCATCGGGCGGGTAAATGAAAAAGGGCAATTCGATATTGTGTGGGAGTCGGATGGACCTATTGCGCCAATCCCTTTCTACAGCCAAACCTTTATATATGAAAAGGAATGCGCTATTGATAATAATGTCCTTTCACACAACGAACTGCAGAAGTTGCAAAACCAATATCAAATCCTGATTGAAAAAATCAAATCGGCCACCCGGGTGTTTCCTTATATATTTGCCATCTTTGATCATCAGGGAGTCTTATTGGAAACATTCTCCGGTGAAAAGAATGACGACACAAAAAACATCTCGCTGTTGAACCCAGGAATTCGTTGGACTTCGCCTCTGATGAAAAGGTCCGGCATTACCCTTGCGTTATCAGGGCATACTGAGGCGATCGTTTTCGGAGAGGAACATGACATACCGGAACTCCAGGAATTTCTTACCATAGGGATTCCGATTAAAGGAAACATGGAAACGTTAAAAGGGGTTGTAGGAGTATTTTTAGAGCTGAATCAAATTGACCAAGCTTCCATTGATCTCTTTATTCGATCCCTTTCCCAAACAGTCGAATGCTGTGTTGAAATCGTGGACCAAGTCGAAAAATGCGCTCTTTTTCAAAAGATCTCCCGCGACATTTCGCAGTTCATCCCGGAAAGCCTTCTGTTACTAGAGAACGGCAAGATACTCTTTACAAACTCCGCTGCAGATAAATTGATTGAAAAACATCATGATTCGGTGCTCGATATTGTCTCTGATCTCTCCACCCGGACAATGAATGAAAAAGAAATGCTCGTTCGCAAGAAAATTAACGATGAACTGTATGAGCTTCAAACGATCCCATCCGAAAACTATCGCTACATTTTCATTAAACAGTTGAGTTCTGACAATCTCACTCAGACCAAAAGCAAACAACTTCTGATCAGAGACATTGTGGGTTCCAATGAACGGTTTCTCCGTACCATTCAACTGGCAAAATCCGCTTCCAGTATTGATGCAAACGTATTAATACTGGGAGAAAGCGGAACGGGTAAAGAAATTTTTGCAAGAGCCATTCACAATGAAAGCCAGCGAAAAAACAATCCTTTTATAGCAATTAATTGCGGGGCCATGTCGAGAGAATTAATCAATGCGGAATTATTCGGATATGTGGATGGAGCGTTCACCGGTGCCAAAAAAGGAGGGAATCCCGGAAAATTTGAAGCGGCCAACGGTGGAACTTTATTTCTTGACGAGATTGGCGATATGCCGCTTGAACTGCAAGCCACACTGTTGCGCGTACTTCAAGAACGGGAAGTGATTCGCGTGGGGGGGCATAAGCCAATCCCAATTGATGTACGGATTATTGCCGCCACCAATAAAAAATTAAATGACGAAATTGCATACAAAGGCTCATTTCGAAGCGATCTATATTTCCGTCTCAATGTATTCACCATTGAACTTGTTCCTTTACGCGAACGCCTTGATGACATACCTGAACTGGTCTCTTATTTCATAAAAGATCTGAACGAGACATCAGGATTGCCCCCAAAAACGATGACTACCGAGGCGTTGCAAATGCTATTACGATACACTTGGCCCGGAAATGTCCGCGAGTTAAAAAATGTGGTCGAGCGTGCCTTTTATGTGGCGGCGAACTCATTCGCGATTACGGTCGATCAGCTTCCGTCGCACATCTCAAGCCATACAGGCCGCAACCTGTCACATGAACTGATTTCGGAGGAAACTCTTCACGATTTGAAGAAGATCAGCAGTCAAATCGAAAAAAGCGAACTGACCGAACTGTTGGTGGAATACCGGGGAAATATCAGCAGAGCTGCAAAACATCTGGGTATATCCCGCACAACGCTTTATCGTAAATTGAAAGAGTATCAATTAATAAAATAAAGCTTCACATACGAGCTGGGTTTATAGTCTCAGCTGATTTCATTTTATTCGTTACAGCGGCAAAATTTGCTTCTGCAACTTTCCCTTGATATCTCCAAATTGGTTTCCGAAAGTTTTTTTGTGGTCGAAAACGGGAAAATCTTGTTCTTCAATGATGCCCGAAAAGTTCCAGCGGAAAAATATCGTTACGTATTCGTCAAGAGAATTGGACCGGAAAACGATTCTTCCCCAAAAAGCACTCAAATTCTGATCAAAGACATTATCGGATCGAACGAACGGTTTTTAAAAACAATTCAGTTAGCCAGATTCGCGTCAAATGTCGACGCCAATGTTCTACTGTTGGGTGAAAGCGGAACCGGTAAGGAACTGTTTGCCAGAGCGATCCACAACGAAAGTCCACGGAAACATAACCCTTTTATTGGATAAACTGCGGGGCACTCTCCAGAGAACTTATTCATGCGGAATTGTTCGGTTATGTGGAAGGGGCGTTTACCGGCGCAAAAAAAGGAGACAATCCCGGCAAATTTGAAATCGCAAACGGCGGTACTTTATTTCTGGATGAAATTGGCGAAATGCTTCTTGAACTTCAGGCTTCCTTGTTGCGTGTACTGCAAGAGCGGGAAGTAGTTCGAATAGGAGGATCGAAACCGATACCGATCGATGTACGGATTATTGCGGCCACCAATAAAAATCCCAACGATGAAATCGCTTATAACGGTTCATTTCGAAGCGATCTCTATTACCGGCTCAACGTCTTTACGATCGAACTCATTCCGCTGCGCGAACGGACCGAAGACATTCCTGAGCTCACCTCCTATTTTATCGAACAACTGAACGCAACCGGAGGATTTTCCTCCAAAACAATCACCAAAGAAGCACTTGAACTGTTAGTCAAGTATAGTTGGCCGGGAAATGTCCGCGAGTTAAAAAACATGCTCGAACGTTCCTATTATCTTGCCGGGCATTCTCATATGATTACAGCGGATCCCCTGCCGGCACATGTTTGGAGTGATTCCGGAAGCATTATCAAAAAAGCGGCTTTTTCAACCAACACCCTTATGGACATCAAAAAAATGAGCGATCAGATTGAGAAACAGGAACTCACGGAACCGCTTGTACAATATCGCGGAAATATCAGTAAGACCGCGGAAAAACTAGGGATTTCACGCACCACCCTTTATCGAAAACTTAGGGAATACCAGTTAAAGTAAAGAAAACGATTGAGGTAAGGAGAATTTGCGGATGATTTGCAAAGCATTGCAGCGGCAAAAGAGCACAGTCAACAGCGGCTCGAATGCAGCCACCACACTAACATAGGAAACCTGGGTAAACGAAATGCCAAGGAAAAAAAAACAGCGGACCCAAACTGCTCATGACTCCCGCAAGCAAATAATAGGGATTGAAAGTCAAGAAGGATTTCCGTATGCTCGGAATCAATCCTCCACGTGATCCTTCATAGATGCAAACAAACAATAGAGAAGTCACAGCACCTGTCCATGAACCAAAAAAGCATCGTTCATAAAAAGAAGGCACTGTTTCCTGAATACTTGCCCTACTCCGGAAGTTTGCTCTTGCAAATCTTCAACAAGTGAAGGATGCGTTAGAAACCAAAAGACACCCTGGTTAAAATAAATACAGACACGGACATATTGAATGAATAGTTCAAAAAAAGAAAGTAAAGACCTTCCGGGCCAATGGACCGGAAGGTCTATTTTTTAGATCATTTCCACAAATGATTGACTTAGGCAGCCGACCGCTACTTCACTTCTGCTTTCACGCATTCCACCATATTGCCTTTCTGCTTGAGCAAAAAATAGCGAAAGCTATCAGACAACGCCTGCCAGCTTGCTTCAATTATGTTGGTGGATACTCCCACGGTGCTCCACTTGTCTTTCCCGTTGGACGATTCAATCAACACCTTTACTTTGGCAGCGGTTGCTCCTCCTCCATCAAGAACCCGAACCTTATAATCCGAAAGATGCATGTGCTTGATTTCGGGGTAGAACGACTCCAAAGCTTTGCGCAGAGCATTGTCGAAGGCGTTGACAGGACCGTTTCCCTCAGCGGCCTCCAGTACAACTTCATCGAATACACGCACCTTCACGACCGCCATAGTTTTGATCTGCCAATTTGCCGTTTTCTCCACAAGAATGTTAAAAAACTCGATCGTAAAGGCCTCAATTACCTCCCCCAATCCTTCCCGCAACAGCAATTCAAACGATGCTTCTGCTCCTTCGTACTGATACCCTTCATGCTCCATTTCTTTGATGTTTTGAATGATGCGCTTACAAGCAGGATTGGATTTGTCCAAATCGATGTTCAATTCTTGAGCCTTATAGAGAAGATTGCTTTGACCCGATAATTCGGATACAAGAACTCTCCGAGTGTTCCCCACCCGTTCGGGAGCCAGATGCTCATAGGTTTCCGGAGACTTCAAGACAGCACTGACATGCATGCCTCCTTTATGGGCAAACGCACTCATTCCCACGAAGGGCTGGTTATTGGGAGGCACAACATTCGCGATTTCATGGATGTATCGGGATAGGGAAGTCAATGAACCGAGCTGTTCTTTTTTCACACAGGTATAGCCCAGCTTTACTTGAAGGTTCGGAATCACCGAAACCAAATTGGCATTCCCGCACCGTTCCCCATAGCCATTCATGGTTCCCTGTACCTGTCTTGCCCCTGCTCTGACGGCTGCTAGCGTATTGGCAACAGCGCATTCCGAATCATTATGGCAATGCACACCAATTGGGGTTGTCAACGTTTGTTTCACCGCCACCACGATCGTCTCAATCTCATGTGGGAGTGTTCCGCCATTGGTGTCACAGAGAACAATCCAATCGGCTCCCCCTTCCTCGGCCTTTCTCAACGTTTTCAACGCATAAGCAGGATTGGCCTTATAGCCGTCAAAGAAATGTTCCGCGTCAAAAATAACTTCCAACCCATGCGATTTTAAAAATTGAACCGACTCAAAGATCATGTCAAGATTTTCTTCCAATGTGGTGTTTAGGGCATGAGTGACCTGAAAATCCCATGTTTTCCCAAAAATCGTCACGGTGCTTACGCCGCTTTCCAAAAGTCTTTGAAGATTTTCGTCCTGATCTGCTGTAACGCCATGTCTTCTCGTGCTTCCAAACGCAGTGATCTTGGAAGTGGTCAGGGGGAGCTCTTTCGCCTTTTGAAAAAACTCCATGTCCTTTGGATTGCTTCCCGGCCAGCCGCCCTCGATATAGTGAACGCCGAATTGGTCAAGGCGGAGTGCGATTTTCAGCTTATCTTCCACGGACAAGCTGATTCCTTCCCCCTGGGTTCCGTCCCGCAAAGTCGTATCGTAAATCAACACCTTTTCCAACGTCTCTCCCTCCCGATCCTTCTTTTACCTCCAGCAGCTTTATGCTTGGATTGATTTTAGTCCTAAGTATAAACAAAATTCAGAAACTTGGCTATTAGAATCATTCGGGAACCGTTTCGATTATTGGACAATTCGCTGAAAATCCCCCATTTCCTGGGACCCCGTTGATCCCCATCAGAATTTCTTCATCTTCCCCGGTATTAACAAAACTTCCGCCTGACTTTAGGACATCCCGGTCACGCCCCAATAGCTGAATCCACCGTACCCTCCAAGCTTTTGAAGGCTATACCCTGTAATGATTCAAGACTCCTGACCCATCCCGTATTTGTCTTTCAACTCCTGTGGAGCCTTTTCTATGATTTTCTGCAAAATCCAAGTTAACACGGCAATGTCATCGAAGAACCCGAAAAATGTAAGAAAGTCGGGGATCAAGTCAAACGGCAAAACAAAATAGACTCCGATGAACAGCAATGATAACAGTTTTCTTTTGAAGGTCACTTGACCGGATGTAAAATAATCCATCAAGAACGGAACGAATTTTTTCACATTCAGAATAAAACGGACTCGCCGAAAGAGTTTGCGCACCTTGAATGACCTCCCATTTTATTCAAACAAATTCTAGTAACTTCTATGCCTCTTGAACCTTACTAAATTTACATTCCGAAGGGGGAACGTATACAAATGCTTGTAGACTGGGTTGACGCAGTGAACGTCCTTCTGTCCATTCGGTATATTGGACTTTAACTGTAATAATCGGCTTAGCCCAGTAAACATCTGTTTGGCGTTCGGGTTTGTTTGCGAATGGACGTTCTTTGAGGGTTAAAGGTTTTAGGACTTCGGTAAGCGTTTTCCATTCCTTTTGAGACAGTTTTCCAGTTCCGGTATGACCAATATACAGAAATCTTTCTTGGTCATCGTATAGCCCCAAAAGAACTGCATTAATAATTCCTCCGCTTAAGGTATATCCTCCAATTACAGCAATGAGATCACGATAATTCTTGATTTTGAGCCATATATCTTTTTTCTTCCCAATAATGTACTGGGAATCCAGTCTTTTCATAATGATTCCTTCCATACCATATTGTTTCATTACTTTAAACAAAGCCTGACCATCCTCATGGGAAGAAACCAACTGAATCTGGTTATTGGGAAGAATGATATCGGACAAAATCTGGTTTCTTTGACTTAATGAGTAAGAATTTATCCAAATCCCGTTATAAAAAATCACGTCAAAAATCATGTAAGTAATCGGTACGACTCTTTTCATTCTGGCTATTTTTTCTGTTCGTCGGACCCCATCCCTTCGCATAACTTCATGAAATGAAGGTTTGCCATCTGGGCCTAAAGCAATGATTTCACCGTCTAATATTACGGATTTTGCATCACAATACGTTTTAATATTGGTGATTTCAGGATAGTGCGATGTGCGTTCGTTCAATTTTCGATTATAAAGACGGACTGCTTGCCCGTCATAATACGTCAAAACACGAACACCATCCCACTTTATTTGAGCAATCCATTCATCTCCAGCAGGAATTTTTTCACTTCTTTTGGGTTCCATTGGAATAATAGGTTCCATTTTGTACACCTCAACGTGGATTTTCACCTAAATCGAAAATAAATAATGGGCAAATTTCACACAAGCCCATAAGTATAAGTATTTTCAATTTCGACCGTAAATATAGTGTTCGACGTTCTATGCCTTAATGATCAATGAGTGACCTCTTGTGCCCTTGCTGAGAGACGGTGAACTGTCAAGCGCACATAAAATGCCCCCACATTTCAAGGGGAATTTCAGTTGTGAATCCGGTCCCGGGTCTTTAACGGCTGCTACCGGGTGGCATGAGTTTCATTCCGCCAGACCCACCGCACTTGCCCAATTCGGCAGGGACAACAATCCAAAAGGCTCTTCTTCCAATAAATTAGTCGTGGGAATTCTTTATTCCGGAAACTGGAGGACGCGAACGATCCCATATTTCTTATAAGGCTGATCAAACTCATTACGTATATGGAGCAGAAAAGGAGGAGACTTATGGCTGTTGTGAAAGCAACTTCTGCCCATCGTAAGCTTCTTGCTAGACTAATCCGGGCGGAAGCGGAAGGAGAAGGAAAATTAGGAATGCTGTTGGTTGGCAACGTAGGAGTTAATCGGGTTCGGGCAGATTGCTTGGATTTCAAAAAAATCCGTACGATTCAGGACATGGTATTCCAGCGTCCGGGTGGATTTGAAGCGGTTACTAAAGGATATTTCTACCAACGGGCGCGACAAAGCGAAATCAGGCTCGCACAACGTTGCATCAACGGAGAACGACATCATCCGGCAACCAATGCGCTGTGGTTCTTCGACCCGGGGCGCCGACAATGCCCTCCAAGATGGTTTCAACAACGTCATGCAGGAAGGTATAAAGCTCATTGCTTCTACTCCCCGAGTCCATCAGAATGCCCGCGAGTATATTGCGGTCAAAAATGTTAACAGGCATCCTATCAGCTAACCCGTCTATTATGCATTGGCTTCATACTATACTGCATGCCTCTTGAGGCATGCAGTATTTTTCCGAAAAGGGAATCGTGTGACAACGGCAGATTCGCACGAAGCCAGTTCCTGATGAAGCTCGGTTCCTACTGTCATTAAGATGCTCAGGTAGTTAAACTTCCATTTGAACCCAGTGGAAACGAAACTGTTACAGTCGTTCCCTTGCCGACTTCGCTTTCAAACCGTATGGTGCCGTTCATGGCTTCCACCAGTCTCTGAGTAACCATAAGACCTAGTCCGGTTCCTTTGTCTTTCGTCGAATAATAAGGCTCTCCAAGCCGTTCCAATTGCTCTGGCGTCATCCCGATCCCCGTGTCGAAGATTTTTATGATGACTTCGTCATCCGGGGCACTGGCCCCGATTTGAATAATGCCACCTGTTGGCATCGCCTCTATTGAATTTTTCACAAGGTTTATGAATATCTGCTTCAAATTTGCCTTGTTGGCCAATATAACCAGTCCGTCTTCCGTATGCATCTTGATTTCAACGTGATGCATCAGGGCATAGGCTGACATAACGTCAGCAACCCCCTCCAGAATTTCTCCGACATGCAGTTCCTCCGCTGTTTCGGACTCCGGTTTGGCAAAACTCAAATAGTTGCCAATAATGGCTTCCGCCCGATCCAACTCGGCTATGGCAGTGTTCATGTATCTGCGGTATCTCTCATCCATTGACTCTTTGGTGAGCTGGATAAAACCCCTCACGACCGTCAGCGGATTCCGGACTTCATGCGCAATCGAAGCGGCCAGTTCGCTTATGACTCTCAGTTTTTCGGCTCGCAGCAGTTTTTCCTGCATCTTCATGTTGTAAAGACTGGTCTCAATCAATAGGATCGAGACAACGGCAGCAATTATGTAAGAAGCTCCCATCAAAGCATAGAGCCAAGGACTTTGACTTACCAAATACGCAATGTTTCCAATATATTTAAAGTAAAATGCGATGGAAGCCATGACAAAAGCATAGACAACAAACGACAAGCAGGCCCCCAATGCCAGTTTCCGCCTCAGATCATGTTTGTGAAACCAGAGCCGGATCGCGCTCAGAAACAGGAAGAGAACGACAGCAACAATCAACACTGTATAAAAAGCAGGTCCTCCGCTCAGATACAATCGATAACTCACGAGCAATGCACCGGTTACAAGTCCCCCCTGCCAACCAACATAGAAAATGCTCATCAGAAATGGTATCCATCTTAAATCCCACAGAAACCCATCACCTGATACAACCGGAAAGGTCATGCACAAAACGGACGAAACCCCGCACAACGTTCCCATTAGCAATTGGTATTGGATTCCTTTGCATCGGCGGACCTGGTTTACCATCAAGATTTGGAAAAAATAGATGGGCGTTAAAGCGATCAATGAATTGCCCAATAAATTCGCCATTGCCTGCCACCCCGGATTCTGGCCGTTTCTGTGATTTTCATTTTCTTAATACAAGATAATTATAATCCATAAATTAGTGAACCACATAAAAACAATTAAAGAACAAATAAATAGAGTAGGAGGGGGTGGCTAGCCCCCGTCCTCTCACACCACCGTACGTACCGTTCGGTATACGGCGGTTCATGTTGTGCAACGAAGTTCG
>NZ_BDUF01000033.1:56490-68852 GCF_002335525.1 Effusibacillus lacus | reverse complement strand
GCTTTCGCCTCGCCTTTAGGGGCGGGGCAGCCGCATCGTATTCAAAGAATCAATCGTGGCTCCCTACACGATTCAGTTTTCAAAGAACGACTTGGCCCACAGGATGTGGGTCGTTCGACGTTTCGGCATGGACGCCGAGGTGGTAGTCGAACATCCTTGCCTTAATGCCTTAGCGTTACTTGCACTCCAGAGTATAAGTTGCAACTAAGCGACCAGTCGCTAAGTTGAACTAAATGCCCCTTGGGTGTAAAGAACGAACATCTCGCGGGTCGATGAAAAGCGCCACGTCCTGTGGCATCATCGACACTAGGACACCCTGTCCCCGTCGCGACAAAAGCTATCTTAGCACATTCAATCCATCATTTCAACTGGTAATTTCTAGTTTTCATTTGGACTTGTTAATGGATTGAGTATCAAGTCATTTGACCGCACCGTTTCTCACGAGTCGATGATAAGCGCCACGTCCTGTGGCATCATCGACACTAGGACATCCTGTCCGTCGCGACAGAAGCTATCCTATCACGGCTCTGGCAATCTCTCAACCGGAATTCCGAAACAAAAAAAGACAAAGACTTGAGTTTCTTATTATCTTAAAACGGATATCTCCTTCGTTCTTCCATTCATGCGTGTTTTGACAGTGCCTGGTCCAAGTCCTCAATAATATCGTTCACATCTTCGATTCCTACCGACAAACGAACCAGTCCATCCGTAATCCCAACTTTCAACCTTTCCTCTTTCGGGATTACAGCATGGGTCATGGAAGCCGGGTGCTGAATCAGGGTATGCACATCTCCCAATGACACCGCCAGTTGGCAGAGACGAACCGAGTTCATAACGGCACGCCCTTTCTCCAAACCGCCTTTCACTACAAAACTCAAAGTGCCGCCAAATCCATGCATCTGCTTTTTCGCGAGATTATACTGCGGAAAATCAGAAAGTCCCGGATAGTAAACCTGATCCACTGCAGGATGGCCCTTTAAGAACTCAGCCACTTCCATCGCATTGGAACAGTGCCGCTCCACCCTCAACGTTAGTGTTTTAAGTCCCCGCAGCAGCAGAAATGCATCGAACGGCCCCATGACCCCGCCAAGATCCTTTAAGAAAGAACGCTTGATCTTGCTCATCAGTTCCTTGGGGCCGACCGCCAGGCCTCCCACCACATCCCCGTGACCGCCAATGTATTTGGTTGCCGAATGGATCACAACATCCGCACCAAGTTCCAACGGGCGCTGCAAGTAGGGAGACATGAACGTGTTGTCTACAAGCACTTTGATGTTTTTGGCTTTTGCCAGTCTGGACAGTGCTTGAATATCTGACAATTTCATGGTCGGATTGGCGGGCGTTTCGAGGTACAAAACTGTTGTCTCCGGGCGGACGGCAGCTTCCACTTTGTCAACACTCGATGTATCAACAAACGAAACATTCACGCCAAACCGCTCGGACAGGATGCTTTGAAACAGGGCAAAACTGCAGCCGTACAAGGCGTCGGATGCAATTATATGATCCCCCGACTTGACCAACGCCATCATTACATGGGAGATTGCCGCCATTCCGGAACCGAATGCAAGGCCCATTTCCCCATTTTCCAGTACAGCAATTCGTTCCGCCAAAGTGTCAACCGTCGGGTTGCCGAGTCTGGAGTACATATACCCCTCTTCCGTTCCGCCAAATCTGGCAGCCCCTTGATCCGCATCGGAGAAAACAAATGTGGAGGTCTGATAGATGGGTTGTGTCAAAGCACCGGTAACCGGTTCCGGACGGTGTCCTTCATGAAGCAGTTTGGTTGTATATCCCTTCCACTGATTGGACATATGGGTTCCCCCTCGAGTTGATGTATTGCATCATATTCAATGTCCGCCAAATTGCAGGGTTTCATGAATCAGTAGGGTGAATAAAAATCGGGTTCCAGTGCAAACTACTTAAGAATTTATTTTTAAAATGAGGTGACCGTCCAATGGACATCCCCAGTTGGAGGATTGGCCTGCTGACGGGTATTGCTTTTCTATCCCTGTCCGGCAATCCCCATGCGGTTGCGATGGCCCCTACTCCCAATAAGGAAGCCACAGCAACTGTAGCCGCACATCCTGCGGTACCTGTTTTTTCGTACGACGTACAACCCGGGGATACACTTTGGAAAATCGTTCAGCGATTCCAAATTGATCTTGATCAACTCGTGGAAACCAACCCTTCCGTCAATTTGAAAAAATTGGGCCAAGGCATACGATTGAACATTCCTGGCAATCCGACCACAGCCAATCCGATTCAACCGGTTCTCGCCATTCGGAAAGAAGGGGCTTTCAGCCGTTCCGGAGAACCGCTTCGGTACAGCAGGGTCTTGAACTGCAAACTGACAGCCTATACGGCCGGTCCGGAATCAACAGGCAAGCGACCCGGTGACCCTGCATACGGCATTACGTATTCCGGCAAACAGGCGGCAGAAGGTCGAACCATCGCGGTGGACCCCCAGTTGATTCCGATTGGAAGTAAAGTATACATTGAGGGAATTGGCTATCGTGTTGCGGAAGATACGGGAGGCGCCGTTAAGGGAGAGCATATTGATGTGTTTTTCAATGATATCCATACCGCCCTTGAGTTTGGCGTACAAAAAGGGATTCCCGTATACGTCTTGGAGAAATAGCACTATTAAAAGCGGCATGCAGCAGAATGCATGCCGCTTTGCTTTCTTTAAACTGCTAGCTGCTTGCCGAAGTGTAAAAACGAAGCGCCCGTTTCCAGAACAGTCGGGTCAAAGAAAACGTCAGCACCGCAACCCCTGCCGAAACCAACACTTGACTGGGTTCCAGTTTTCCAATCAGGGAGGCTGCCGGAAAAGTGGTCATAACCGCCACGGGAAACACATAAGTCAGCAGGAACCTCAGCCATCCCCGATACAATTGAACCGGATAGCGGCCTGTTTCAAAGAATGAAGAGAACAGAAACGAGATGTTCTCCACCTTCACAAACCAGAAGGAGAGTGTCATCACACCTATCCACAAGGAATAGAGGGTGACCACCGAGGCCAGCATCAACACCAGGAACAGCAGCACCCCAACAGGTTCAAGAGGGAGCCCAGCTCCATATATGCCCACGCCGACAATCAGGAAACCCATCAGAATATCGAACACTTTCCAGATGACGATGTGCCGAAAGGAAATGAAAAATTGGCTGTCCACCGGCTTGGTTAGAATAAAGTCCAGGGTTCCTTTGCGGATATGCTGGACAATCCGGCCAATGTTCGGCCGCAAAACCATGTCGACAAAACCCTGCAGGACATTGAAGATGCCCAGCAGGATAAGGACTTCATAGAATCCCCATCCGCCAAGGCTTCCCGTCTGGTAAAAAAACACCTGAACCGTCAACACGGCCATGGCAACACCGAACAAAGTGGTCAGCAGATTGGATACAAATTGGGACCTGTATTCCATTTCCTCAACTATGGCGGCACGGAGAAATTCACGCAGAATCCGAATATGTCTGATGATCCCCGACATCCGCTTACCCTCCCACCGCGCCGTATTTTTTCAATCCCTGTCGCCACATCCAGACATAAAGAAGCAAGAACAACGCAAGCCACATCCCCTGTATCAGGAAGCCCTGACGAACATCCAATTGCGCCCAGGGACGGGTCATCAGATCGGCAGGAAATCCCAGCATCCAATAAAACGGGCTCATCTCCGCAATGCTTTGGACAAAGGGAGGAAGCAGCGGCAGCGGGGCAATCATCCCCCGTAGAAAATACCCGATTCCGTCAATCAGCGAAAAGATGGCCACAGACCGGTTGGTCCAAAACGCCAGGAGTCCCACACAATATCCCAACATGTACCGGATTGCTGCCGCAAAGGAGATTGCTAACACCACCGCCGCCACTTGCAGCCACGTCAGGTCCAGCCGTACCACCGGGAAGAAGATCCAGGCAACTCCCCACGCCACAACCATTAATGCAAGATAGAAAACTTTATATACCAGATTCTCCGTGATCCGCCAATGGATCGGGTTAAAAGGCCGAACCAGATAAGAGGAAAAAGTCCCTTCCCTTATTTGTGCATCCAATTCCCATACATCCCATGAAATGGTCAGCCGCATCACGAACATGGCCGCAAGAAAGTACCGGATAAAGTCGCCGCTGCCGTATCCGCCAATCTGCCCTTCCCCCGTGACCGCGAGCCACACGGCCAGAGTCACGAATGGCGTTACGAACGACCCAAACATATAGAAGAAAGTCTCTCCCCGGTATTCCACCAGGATCAGCCAGGCGATCCGCATCAACCGGAAATACTTCTTAAGGAACGGTCGCATTGGCATCCCTCTCAAACGCAAGCCCGATCACATCTTCCATGCTCGGATCTTCAATTGTAAAGTCGGATATGGGCAGCATGGACAGTATGCCGGCTGACCGCGACGACACCTCAACCCGCGGCAATCGAAGCGACACGCGAGGGTATTCATGCGCTATGATTTCCCCATGCATCGCCAACTCATGATCCGGTACCGGTTGTTTCAGGATCAGATTGGCCACCTTGTAGGGAGCATATTGATTCACCAGCGCCTCCAGTTCCCCGTCATATAGGATTCGCCCCCTGTTAATGATGATGACCCGCTTGCAAAGGGCCACAACATCGGCCATATAATGACTTGTCAGCAGAATCGTCGCATTGTATCTCGCATTATAATCCTTAATAAACTGGCGGATCGACTCCTGCATATTGACGTCAAGGCCAATGGTCGGTTCATCCAAAAACAGAATTTGCGGACGGTGGATCAGGGAGGCCGCCAATTCGCACTTCATTCGTTCCCCAAGCGACAGCTGGCGAACCGGTTTGCGCAGCACCGGTTCCAATTGCAACAATTCCACCAGCCCTGCAAGCGTCTCTTTGAATTCCGCATCCGGTATCTCATAAACCACCTGATTGACGAGAAACGTCTCCATCGGCGGCAAATCCCAGATTAACTGTGACCGCTGCCCCATGACCAGGGAAAACTTTCGTTTAAAAGCCGGTTCATGCCGGAAAGGCACATGCCCTGCCACTTCAACGGTTCCGGATGAAGGGTGCAGCAGGCCCGTGAGAACTTTCATCGTTGTTGTTTTTCCGGCACCGTTGGGCCCCAGAAATCCCACGATCTCACCCGGCTCAATCCGGAAAGAGACATCCTCCACCGCTTTTACCAGACGGTATTGCCGGCGGAACAAGCTTTGCAAAGCCCCGCGAAACCCCGCCTGCCGTTCATGCACCTTGAAAAATTTGCTCAAGCGCTCAACATAAATCCCCTGCGTCATGCCAAACTCCCCAGCTTGACATAGTCCGCCACATACCGTTGAAATTCGGGGAACTCTTCCTTGTGGGCCTTAATCATTTCATAAAGCGTCTCAACATCACGCTCCAAATAATCATGTGCAAGCACTCTTCGAAACTTTACCGCTTCAATGAAAGAGTTGGTAAACTCTTTTGGGAACACGTTCTCCTCCGCCAACACCTGCACAATATCTTCATAGGAACTGGGATCCCGCATGATCAATGCATCAATAATCAAGTTTCCTACGTCAGTGACACATTCAAGCACTATATGAAAAGCCCGTTCTCCGGCAGCCTGCAGGACCTGGTCACCTTTAAAAAGGTTGGACGATACGTCAGTCACTTTTTCCAGAATCTCCATGTAGTGATTCATAACGGCAAAATATTCCCGAATCTTCCCTCTGTGCTGGTCGGTTATGAACAATTCCATCACCCTTTCCGTAACGCTTTCCTTATTTTACATCTTTTTGCAAACGGAAGCATTGGACTCGTTGACCCGTTTCAGGGAAGGGTGTTACAATAAGGGACGATAATTGGTGCAGTGGATTGGACTGGCCGCCTCGATGCCCTTTACTTTGGGGTGCAGGCGGTTTTATTTTTGGAGAGGAGTTCTCAAATATGTCATCAGACGGGCGCTTTCAACTGCATATGATTACGGACGGCATGAGACAGGCTGACGAATTGGGTCTGATTGTCGAAAAAGCTCTCCGCGGGGGGGCGGATACGATCCAACTCCGGTACAAATCGGCTCCCGCACTTGATCTTTATTCCTTGGGTCAAAGGATTAAGCCCATTGTTGACTCCTTTGGAGCCAATCTGCTGATTAACGACAGAATTGATGTGGCACTCGCCCTGGATGCGGATGGAGTTCATCTGGCAGGAAAAAGCTTGCCCGTCGACGTTACCCGCCACATAACCGGGGAACGGTTTCTTCTGGGGTGTTCCGTACATTCTGTTGAGGAAGCCAGGACAGCAGAACAGAAGGGAGCGAGCTACATAACCTTCGGGCACATTTTCCCGACCAGTTCCAAGCCGGGGCTGCCTCCCCAGGGTATAGAAGGACTGAGGAAAGTTGTTGAATCGGTTGAGATCCCTGTACTGGCCATTGGCGGCATTACCATTCAGAATATCGATCAGGTTCTCTCCACCGGTTGTGCGGGAATTGCGGCAATCGGTGCAATCTCTCATGAACAGAATCCGGAACTTGCCGCCAGTTTGCTTCGTTCCAGGATGAACGACAGCAAGTATAAACCTCGCTTCAGTTTCCCGCGGAAATAATCAGTAACATTGTCTGGTGAGGAGGACACGGAATTGAAGAGCACACATGATGTTTGCATTGTAGGCGGAGGAGTGATAGGCTGCGCGATTGCCTTCTTTGCTGCCAGGAAAGGTTTCCGTCCACTCGTGATTGAAAGAAACGAGCTGGGCAGCCAATCCACCCAGGCGGGGGCGGGGATGCTTGGCGCCCAAGTGGAGATGGAGAAACCGGATGCGTTGTACCGCCTGGGGATCGCAAGTCGGGACATGTACAAAGATTTGCAAGCGGAATTGAAGGAAATCTCCGGCATCGACATTGAACTCCAGACGGCCGGCATTCTCCGGCTTGCCGTATCGGAGGATGACAGGAACCAGCTGCTGGCCAGGCAAAAATGGCAGACGGAAGAAGGACAAAGGGCCATCTGGCTGGAAGACGAAGAACTGCGGAAGGAAGCCGGCGATCTCTTTGGCTCAACCTACGGGGCTTTGTACTTGCCTGACGACCATCAAGTCCGAAACCAGGCGCTGCTTCAGGCTTTGGTCGCATCAGCGACCAAGCTCGGTGCAAAGTTTGTGCAGCATACGGAAATGACAGGGATCATTCTGCAAGGGGATACCGTGAAGGGCATTACAACACCCCACGGACAGATTGCAGTTGATGCGGTAATTCTTGCGGCTGGCGCATGGACTGGGATACTTAGCAGACATTGCGGAGTCGAGCTGCCTGTATTCCCCGTAAAAGGACAGGCGATCATGGCTGAATCGAGATCACCCGTAACACCCTTCACCGTTTTCACTCACGGAACTTACATGCTGCCAAAACTGACAGGCCACATTTATATAGGTGCCACAATGGAAAGGTGCGGATTTGACAAAACTCCCAGCCTGGAAGGTGCGGCTCGCCTGCTCAGCAGGGCGGCCGAGATTATGCCTCCCCTTGGAAAGCTGGGGGTGCACAGTCATCTGGTCGGATTGCGTCCGGGATCGGAAGATGGCTATCCGTTCTTTGGGGAACTCCCGGGCATAAAGGGACTTTATACCGCAACTGGCCATTTAAGAAACGGAGTCCTGCTGGCTCCGATAACGGGGGCCATTCTGGCCGATCTGCTATCCGAAAAAGTCAGTGGCATTGATTTGGCCCCTTTTAGCGTGAACCGTTTGTTGTAATTCACAGGATTGGACTGTTTAAAAAATGGTCTGGACGGCTGTCCGGGCTGTCTTTCTAACAGTCCAATTTTAAATTCCTTCGTTTTATTCGTTTCCATATTTTTGCATTGTACATTTTTTTAAAATTATGTCCCTTGTTTTTTTGATCCATTCTGCCCGAATGCAGAAGTTCCCCCAATCAGCTTACTTTGGCAAGCCCTGATTCATCGGAAAAACATTGGCTCGAACAAAACCAAACCATTTCGACAAGCTCAATAAAATTTTAACAAAATGTGAATTTTTGCTTTCGGATGCAATCGTAATGGAGTATAATAGTATCGAAAGCAGATTTGGATTAATGGATTAGTCCAATTCTTTATCGGCGAGTCCAAACTGGGGGTGTAAGCAAGTGCCGTTTCCGATTGTCCGAAAAAGCGGGATTCCACTGTATGTACAAGTAAAAGAATCCGTTTTGGCGGAAATTAAGAGCGGGCAATGGAAAGCCGGCGATAAGCTCCCCACCGAACGGGAACTTTCCGAAAAGCTCAAAGTCAGCCGCAACACAGTCAGCCAGGCTTATCAGGAACTGGAAGCAGAAGGGATCCTGACATCCGTTCAGGGACGCGGCACATTTGTTTGTGATCGTGACGATGCGGTGCTGATTGAAAACCGCAAGGATCTTCTGAACAAGATCATTGATATGGCTTTGGAGGAAGGTCTGCAGCTGGGCTTCACCATCGACGAATTTGTCGAAATGACCGAACAGCGGGCGGAAGAAAAGAAAGAATTCCTTAACAACGTGCAGGTTGTGTTCATTGAATGCAACCGGGAGCAGGTTGATTTCTTTGCCAAGAAGCTGCAGTTCGGTTCCGGTGTTACAATAACTCCTGTTGTTCTGGACGAATTTCAACGCAATAAGGAAGAATATCTTCCCAAGGTTCAGTCGTCCGATCTCGTAGTAACCACCTTTTTCCATTATGATGAGGTCAAAGAGCTTGTTCAAAACCGGAATCAGGTATTGGCTATTGCTCTTGATCCGCAATTGGAGACGATCGTGAAGATCGCCCGCATTCCTCAGGGAAAGCGGGTAGGTTTGGTATGCCGTTCGGACAATTTCGCCAGCAAGGTTTTGCTGGCACTGAAGAATGCAGGACTTGACATGCAAATTGCGGTGTCGATCAGCATGGATCAGAAGGACCTCGCTTCCTTCGTGGCTGCACATGACGTGCTGATTGTATCGCCCGGCCGTCGGCGTGAAGTGGAAGCTTTGAGCAACCGTCGACAGGAACTGATAGAATTTGTTTACAAACCGGATGTCGCTTCCATCAACTTGTTGCGCGCTGCGTTGATCGATATACGTCGTCAATGACAAGGTTTGACGCCAATTCAAGTTTTGGCATGAAAGCGCTGTCCGGATTTTGTATATTGGTGCATATGCGCCACAACTAGTGTATTGGGGAGTGTAAAGGATGCTAGAACAACTGTCATGGAAGGTTGGAGGGCAGCAAGGGGAAGGTATTGATTCCACCGGCGAAATCTTCGCCACCGCCCTCAACCGGCACGGGTACTTTGTTTACGGGTATCGTCATTTTTCTTCACGGATCAAAGGCGGTCATACCAACTACAAGATCCGTGTAAGCACCAAGGTACGTCCGGCAAATGCCGACAAATTGGATATCCTGATTGCTTTTGACCAGGAAACGATTGATTTCAATGCCCATGAACTCCGTTCCGGCGGAGTGATCATTGCCGATGAGAAGTTCAAACCGGTTGCCCCTGAAGGGATGGACATCCGGTTCTTTGTTGTTCCGTTGACCAAGTTTGCGGAAGAAGCTGGCTCCGCAATCATGAAAAACATGGTGGCGCTTGGCGCGTCTGCCTGTGTTCTCGGACTTCCCGCAACGACATTTGAAAGCTTGATCACCGACATGTTCCTTCGCAAAGGACAAAAAGTCGTGGATTCCAATATGACTGCCATCAGCAAAGGAATTGAATTCATGAAAGAAAACGGCGGAGAGATTGAAGAATTCCGCCTTCAGCCCGGTGACGGCAAACAGCGTTTGTTCCTGATGGGGAACGACGCAATCGGCTTGGGAGCTCTGGCAGCCGGTGCTCGTATAATGCCCGCATACCCGATCACTCCCGCTTCTGACGTGATGGAATATTTGATCAAGAAATTCCCGAAGGTGGGCGGTCACGTCATTCAAACCGAAGACGAAATCGCGGCTATAACAATGACCATCGGTGCGAACTATGCCGGCGTTCGTGCCCTGACTGCGACGTCCGGCCCCGGACTTTCCTTGATGATGGAAGCTATCGGCCTCGCAGGGATGACCGAAACTCCTTGCGTAATTGTTGATACACAGCGTGGCGGTCCTTCCACCGGGATGCCGACCAAACACGAACAGTCTGACATGTATGCCGTATTGTTCGGAACACACGGCGAGATTCCCAAGATTGTGCTTGCACCCGCGACCGCCGAAGAATGTTTCTACATGACGATTGATGCATTCAACTATGCGGAAAAATACCAACTGCCGGTTCTCCTGATTACCGACCTTGCGCTGTCGCTCGCCAAGCAAACGGTAGAACCGCTGGAATATGACCGGATCGTAATTGACCGCGGTAACCTTGCCACACCGGAACAATTGGCTGCCGTCGAAGACGGGAAGCTGTTCAAACGCTATGAATTCACGAAAGACAACATCTCGCCACGGGTATTCCCGGGCCAAAAAGGCGGCGTCCACCATGTGACCGGTGTGGAACACACGGAAGTGGGCCGTCCGACGGAAGATGCAACGATCCGTACCAAGATGATGAACAAGCGTCTGAACAAAGTTCAAGGTGAACTGCCCAACTCGGTTTCTTACACGGGTGACGAGAATCCCGATTTGCTTGTAATTGGAGTCGGTTCGACCATCGGTGTGATTGATGAAGCCCTGGAGAGACTTGCGGCTGAGGGAAAGAGTGTAGGCCATGCACAAGTTCGCGTGCTGTCTCCCTTCCCGACGGAGACACTTCAAAAATATGTCGATAAAGCCAAGAAGGTACTGGTGGTTGAGAACAACGCGACAGGCCAGCTGAAACATCTGATGCAGTTCTTCGGCGTCAAAGGCGAGTTACAGTCTCAACTGAAATACGATGGCAACCCGTATCTTCCGCATGAAATCTACTCCCATTGTAAGGAGCTGTTCTAAATGGCAACAGTAAAAGAATTCCGTAATGAAGTCCGTCCGAACTGGTGCCCCGGATGCGGTGACTTTTCCGTTCAGGCCGCTATCCAGCGCGCACTTGCCAATACAGGCCGCGAGCCTGAAAATGTTGCCGTAATTTCCGGTATCGGCTGCTCCGGCCGGATCTCCGGGTACATCCATTCCTATGGCGTGCACGCCATCCACGGTCGTGCATTGCCGGTTGCCCAGGGTGTGAAACTGGCCAACCGCAATCTGACTGTTATTGCGGCAGGCGGTGACGGCGACGGATTCGGTATCGGCCTGAACCACTTCATGCATGCAGTCCGACGCAACATGGACATCACTTATATCGTGATGGACAATCAGATTTACGGTTTGACCAAAGGGCAAACGTCCCCGACATCCGCCCACGGTTTCAAGAATAAGACGACTCCGGAAGGAAACATTGAGCATGCTCTGACTCCTGCCCAAGTAGCGCTTGGTGCTGGCATCTCCTTCCTGGCACAAGGGTTTTCGACGGATATTAACCAATTGACCCGTCTGATTGAAGAAGCAATCAACTACAAAGGATTCTCCTTGGTCAACGTGTTTTCTCCCTGTGTCACATTCAACAAGATCAATACCTACGACTGGTACAAAGAGCACATTGTGAATCTCGACAACGATGAATCTTATGATTCCGGCAACCGTGCCGCCGCCATGGCCAAGGTTGTGGAGACCAACGGTCTGTGCACCGGCCTGATTTTCAAGGAGGACCGGGTTGCTTACGAAGATCTGATTCCCGGTTACAAACAGGAACCCATTGTGAATCAGGACATTACGCTCAGCCGGGAACTGTTTAACCAGTGCCTGAAAGAATTTGCTTAAAACTTGCTGCATGAAGAGCAACCCCCGCTCCTGTGAAAGGAAGCGGGGTTCTTTTATGCCGCAGACCTGGCGGTTTGCCGCAATTGCTTAATACATCACGCCCGTACGGGAGTGGGTTTTCTTTAACAGGTCCGGAGAAGGATCAAAATAATCGGTGCTGTACTTTGCAACAAATTGATTGTTCTGGTCAATATAGCCCGCTCCCCAGGTGGGGTCCATCACCAGCCAATCGCCATTCACTTTCACTTCGACCCATGCGTGTCTATTGCCTCGGGCAAACCCTTCCACAAATCGGGATTCCATATTCAGCGCACGGAGCAATGCAATCGTCAGGAATGAATAATCCTGGCATACACCTTCTTTGGTTTGCAGAGTTTTGATTGCACTGTCGTCATACCGGAAGTCGTCATTCCGAAACTTTTCAACATCGTAGCGTACATTTTGTGCTACATAGGCGTATATGGCTTCCGCCTTCTCCCTGTCTGTCTTGATGCCCTCCGTCAGTTTGTTTGCCAACTCGATGATCTCCGGCGCATCGGATTGTATCCCGCGGGAAGGCAGCAGATTTCGTTTATCCTCGGATGCAGTGCTGACAACTGTAAACTTT
>NZ_BDUF01000033.1:39496-56419 GCF_002335525.1 Effusibacillus lacus | reverse complement strand
GCCACACTGTAGAATTGGTGGTACCCCCGGAGAGGATTGTTTGTTTCCGGTACATTCACCGTAACTTCATAAGTACCCCTGCCAAACCGGAGCCAGATCTCCCCGTCAAATATGTAATTCTGAACCGGGATCAGGTAGGTGGCTACATCCTTGTCTTTTTTTGTTTGAACAATGACATGCGTCGTCTTGTCGGCATCCGGAACATTGGGATCGATAGCACCTGAGATCCGGTATTTCAGTTGGGCCTCCTCTCCCCCTGTCAATGGAGTATCAAGACGAACGCCCCGCTCCTGGTAGGTTTTGAAATATTGAATAGGTTCCGAAGTCTTGGCAGACTGATTGTCAAGAAAAAGATACGCCGCTTCCAGGAAATAATCTTTCCGGGTCGGGTCAGGGGCCATGACCGTCAGTTTATGGACTCCCAAGCCATAATGGAGGGGAAGTCTGGCTTCAAATTTGCCTTCTTTGATGGGAATCAAGTGTTCCCATTTTTTTTCGTCCTTTTCCAAGCGTATCATCACAAACCGGTTGGTCGCCGGGTAGTTTAGGATCGAACCCTGCAGGTCAAATACGCCCTCCGTCTTGGAATACCCTGTTTCCGGACGGGAAATGTTCAATCCTGAATTCCTGCCAGGCATCGTAAAGGCAATATCTCGCTTGATTTCATCGTTAACGTTAAATACATGAAATTCGGTGAGGTCATAATACCGATCCTTGGAATCGGTGCTTGGAAGCCGCACAACCACCCGGTATTCTCCTGCCCCGTCGGGCAGTTGCACATTTTGTTCAAAAACACCGTCCCTGATGGGAGCATAGTAGGAGAAGTCATCGTTGACAGAGGAAGCATTCTGGTTCATTTTACGAATCAGGACCCAAACGGAATCCGATTTCATAGTCGTGTATTCCTGCACGGAACCCGAAATGACAAAACTGGAATTGGCTGCAAACTTCTTATGCTCAGGTTTGGTAAGTCTGGCTCCGACCTTTATGCTGTATTCGGTTACTTGAAGCGGCTCCATCTGAATGGTTCTGTTTGTTTCCTCCACCAGCTTCTGCCATTTGTCAACTTCTTGCACTGCGGGTCGGCTGCAGGCAGCCATTAACATAGACAGAATCAGCCCAATGCCGACAACTCTGGATTTCCACATCCAATACTCCCCCAACCATTGGCAAACATCCCTCAGGCTCTTTCTTGCTGGATTCCAATTTTACCTATTTTTAGTATCATCATATCCAAGATGGGAGATTTGTTCAAACGCCCATCAACCGGGGCAGACGGAATCTGTCAACTGATATGAGTGATTCAATCTGGACGGATTGCATCCATATGTATCTTTAAATGCCGAAGCAAAATGGCTTTGATTCTTATAACCTACCATTCTTGCCACTTCTTTGACGGACATGGAACGGTTCTCCAGAAGTTGTCTTGCAGTGTGCATCTTTCGAATCCGAATCAGACCTCCGACGGAATATCCGGTTTCCTGCTTGCAAAGACGCTGCAAGTGACGGGGGCTGTATCCCAATTCGTTGGCAACTTGCAATACACTTACAGTAGAACATTCGGATGTTTCCAAATAAAGCAGAATCGCCCGTACCCTGGGACACTAGGAAGTATATTTCCTAAGATATGTCCAAGTACGATTTCCAACGCTTTCCGACTGAACACAATTTTTCGGTTTCACAAGTCTTAACCTCCTTGGATCAGGAATTGAAAATCAACAGTCCGGTCAATGCAAAGCCTGCCATAGTATAAGGAGCAAAGGCAAGAGAGTCCCCTGTCTTGAACCTTCGCCGAATCCAGAGAACCAGAACGGCCATCCCGGCAACCAGATGCGCAAAAATAAATGTCCACAGCGTCAGATCCATTCCAACAGCAAACCCCAGTAGCGCGAAAAGTTTGACGTCTCCGCCCCCAATTCGACCGTTCGCAAGGATTGCAAGCGTCCACATGCCAAGCAGCCAGACAGAGGCAGCCATAAAGTATGCCCAGATTTCATCCGGATGCAGAACCAGATGAACCGGCAGCAGAACGATGCAGCCGGCTATAAGCAACTTATTGGGGATGATACGGCTCTTCAGATCGGTGACAACTGCAATCAGCAAGATGGCAGCCATGATTACCCAGATCAGCCAATCCATGGACAATCGGCACCTCCCGGTAAATCCATAATTTCACATTGTGATTTAATAAGTTTTCAGGTAACGTTTCAGATCCTGAGGGGATTCGATCTTGGAGAAAAAAACGTCTTCCAATTCAAGCATGCCTTGCAGTTGATCCTGATATTTGGCATGATTGTCAAGGGTTACAGTTTGCACTCCCTGATCGAGTAACGACTCGTCAAAGTATTGGATATCCAGACCGGCTCGAATGCGTTGATTTTTCAGGTAAGAGACAAGCTGAAACAGGTTGTTCAGTTCCTCGTCCAGTTTGTTTGCCCGGATGTCTTTAATCAAGAAGATTCTGATGTTCTGGTAATACCCGTTTGTCTTCTGCCGCAGCTGCACATAGTCGGGCATTTCACGGGAAAAAATTTTTTCCACGTCCTCGTCTATCGTCACCGTCGAACTCCAGCTTACCGATTTTGGGTACATCTTTTCAATGAAGGGTTTGATTTCTTCTCTTGATTGAACTGTCATGTATTCATAGAAGTATTGATCTTCAATCGTCTGGCCGCCCTTTTCTTTCTTGATAAAAAACTTGAGACTTCCATTTTCTTTGGGCTTCCCTTGCATACGATATTCTCCGATTTGCCAGACATACTTGACGTTGTCTACCGTAAACTCTTTGCCATATTTTTGCGTCAGATACTTCTCGGTTTCCTGCTGAATCGCCAGTTCTTCATCACGTGACATGCCGATGGAGGATGAGAGTTTAATGGTGATTTCTTCCACGATAAACAGAGCCAAGGCAGCCAGAACAACGGAAATCACAACTTCCGCGATTGATCTTCCGCCCGACGGTGCTGACTGTTTCCCCTTCATTATTCGGATGTAAACGAACAGTACATCTGCCAAAGCCACTATATACAAGAGGATGACCGGCAAAGGACTCACTGTGTATTTCAAAATAATGCCCAACGCGGCAAGTACGAAAAAGAAAATCCCCTTCAGCCTCTGTCCGTTGACAAATTGGCCCAAGCCGGGTTGAAGCAAAGTCAGGATTATGGCTATAATCAAACGCAGCATAGAAATCCTCCCAATGTCCTTGCGCTATCTGGCAATGTTTCCATCGTCCCTGAACTGGCCTCTGAATGATTCGAGAGCATGCGCTTCCAGAAAGCCTTCCGTAAAGGTTGTGACAAGAACTTTTCGTGTGATTTGACTCTCAAAATCTTTAAAGGGGTGCCAATAATCGTTTCTTTCCCCGGGGGGCCTTCCGTTCCGGTTGGTTATCACGACCTTCCCATAATGAACACCCAAATTGCCGATTACATCCGCTTCGTTTACATAGTTGACAACCTGCTCGTCGTGAGCACCCCAAGCATTTCCAAGGTCCTCCACTCCGTTCAGGTTGGGGTTGAATACGTTCATTACTTTACCGATCAGACTGGTTCGGCTGGCGGGATGGGGCTTTAAACCGGGGGCATTGAAAGTGACTGCGGGAAATCCGAATTCCCGGGCCATATTTTGGGCATGGAAACCGCCCAGCGAGTGACCGGTCAAGACGATAGCCGCATTTTCAGCGACCTTTAAACCCTTGACCCTTTTTACAAACTCTCTTGCGGAATCCACCTGGTTCCCCTTGTACTGTCCCCATATACCCAGGTTTTGGCCCCACCAGTCTGCAAAGAAATCTTCTGTATCCGATCCGCGAAACGAAATGATGACTTCTCCCGTGGTTTTGTTAAGCACCGCTATTGCTTCAAAACCATTTGCCAAATCTTCCCTCTCAATCAATTTACCATTTGGTTTCCCGTTTGTCTTTCCCAAAACAGCAATCAAATCCTGATCCGTAATGTCTTTGGGGTTTTTATAAACCAGATCCGCCAGTTTCATCAACTGTTGATCCGTGGTGCGAACATCGTGAATTTTGTGGGTCTGGTTCTTTCCTGGAATTAAGTATTCATCAGGTGGAACGGAGGTGCCGTCCAGCAGGGGTATATGCGGAGATGATTCCGGGTGGAAAGGGGCTGGTTCATTTGTCTTGGGAGGGGAGGTTATTGGAGGTGAGACACTGGGAAGGGATACGTCCGGAACCGAAGCGTGTGGGGGAGAATGTCCCGGCAAGTAAAAATTGGGAGATGCGTTTGCCAGGGAACTTCCGTACAATCCTGTGCCAAAAATCAGAAACAAGGCAGCGAACAACGAAAGGACAGGTCTTCCCCGTGATGGAGAAAACAGGGACCGGTACTTGCTCACATCTACCTCTCCTTTCATTTACTCCCTGCTTGCGCCAAGACTCAGAAGTAAACTCCGGGAGAAGCTTTCAATCTTTCTGCCAATCTATGTCATGCATTAAATATAGAAATTCATCCCAAATATTTCAATGCATTTAAGACTCTAAAAAGGACATTTTTTACCCGAAAACGGACATCTTTTGTTTGAGATACTTACTATTTAAGAACTCGAGAGGGCGGTTCAATACAAAAAGAAAGAACCTCCCCGCAGCTGTCGATTCGACAGCCACAGGAAGGTCCCGCAAAACTTACATTATCACCTGGCAAAGGGATGGTTCAACTCCCTGATCCGTTTCAACACATAAGGATACACACTGTCCCTCAGAATAGGGGAATAGTTCTTGTCGTCCTTAATCAACTCCGGATCGGGAGGCTGTTCACAGACTTTGACATCTTCCGTTTCGAAATCGGGGGGAAGCGGATGCAAGCGGGCAACCCGTGCGATGTAGACCGACTTGATCATGGGGATGGGTTTTTCTCCGACAATTTCGTATTGTCCGATCCATTCGATCGCATCTATCTCTGCTCCCGTTTCCTCATAGGTTTCCCGGATGGCCGCTTGAATGGGCATCTCCTTCGGTTCGACAGTGCCCCCGGGAACTTCCCATCCCCTTCTGCGATGTTTCGTCAGGATCAACCTGCCCTGGTAGAACGGCATCACAAGGACATAGCCGGCCGGTTGTCTGTGAACAGGGTCAAACGAGAGGGCCACCTGTCCGCCAAACGCTCCGGGAAAACGAAGAATACCGTCACCACTGGTCCCCATCAAATCTCCTCCCCGGTTTCGATCCGATACGATATTGTCTTGGCAGCAATCATCCCCTGGGCCACCGATCCCGCAACACTTGAAAAAAGCGGCCGGGTACGTAAATCCCCAACGGCAAACACATTGCGGACACTGGTTTCTCCAAACTCATCCACCGTTACATACCCGTCCCGATCCATCTTCAGCTGGCCTCTTAGGCCATTGCTGTCAGGCTCAACTCCAATCCGGACAAATACGGCCTCAACCGGGATCGTTGTCAGGGAACCGTTGGTTTCCACGACAATCCCTTGCACGTGCTCCTGCCCGACAATTTCTTTAACAAGTGAATGGGTGAGAACCTGAACCCCCGGGTGGGTAAGGACAGGCTGCACGTACTCCTTGCGGGCCCGAAACTTCCCGCTTCGATGAATCAGCATAACTTTCGCACCGTGTTCAGCCAGCAGAAGGGCCCCTTCCACAGCCCGGTCTCCGCCGCCGACCACAGCCACATTTTTCCCCTGGAAGCGATGTTTGTCCCGGGATGCGGAGTACACTTCCTTTCTGTCGATCATTTCCGCCTCCCCGGGAACACCCAGCTTTCGATCATGGGATCCCAATGCGAGAATCAACGCTTTGGCACGGTACTCCCCCTTGTTGGTACGGAGCACTTTCCCCTGCAAATCAAATTCCCGCACCTCGATACCGCATTCGTAAGGACAATCCAAACCTTTGACATGAGCCACAAACCGCTCTTGCAGTTCCCGTCCGTTTGCCGCAGGAATGCCCAAATAATCAATAATCGGATTGTTGACCCGGAACAGCTGTCCCCCCAATTCTCCATTGCGTTCAAGCAGTATGGTCTTCAAGCCGAGCCGGTGGCACCAGACCAGTGCGGACAGCCCGCCCGGTCCACCTCCCACAATCGCAACATCATACATGGTCTCCGCTCCTCGTCAAGAACATGTCAACTTTCTCCTCAAATTCGAGCCAACCGGAAACCCGTTTGCAGGGGACGTTCCGGTTGTATGGATAATCCATGGCCACCGCAATCTTTCCCGTCTGCATGAACCCGTGCAGATTGTGGGGAGCATCATCAAACAGGAGATCCCCATCAATCACTTCCTTGCGATGGGCAAAGATCAGGTTGTGCCGGCCAATAAACGGCAGATACCGGGATACCCATTCTTCTTTCTCCCGGTAGGCATGAACGGACGGAGGCGAAGTGACTATCAGCAGATCATACCGCTTCGACAATCTCTGCATCACTTCGATTGCATGGGGCAAAGGCTCCAGGCTGGCAAAAAAACCGGGCTCATTCAGGTACTCATAGATCTTTTCCCCGCATTCCGGCTTCACATAAGATTTGGCATCCCAGCGAAGGACCCGCTCCACTGTAAGATCATCCCCATAATCCCGGTTGTAGCGGCCGTACCACTCACTCATCAGGTCTACAATCACGGAATCCATATCGATGCACAATACTTTATTCAATGACTTGCTCAATTTTTGAAACCTGCCTTCCCCAACAGTTGTGTATGGTATATTTTTCCATTAAGCCCCTTTGGATTGCATCAACACCTTGCACGCGTCACCAAGCCCTTGCGGCAGATAGAGTGTCAGCATCTTCTGCAGTTCAAAGTCGGCCCGCAGGTCTCTGAAAGCCATCCGTTGCAGATCGGTCACCTTGTCAAGAAAACCGAAGTTCTCCAAAAAATCGGACTGGGTGGAGAACCTTACCGTCTCCAGACCGACTTGACCACCCTCCCGCTGGAGATAGCTGAAATCCACATCCGCCGTGATGTCTTGTTCTCCTACCCGGGTATACGGGTCGTGGTTTAACGTTTGCTTGTAGTAGCAACGAATTCCGCCCGAACGGGCCGATTGCCAATGAACGTCAGGTGAAAGATTGCCATAATCAATCGTAAGTACGTATCCCTTGTTCAACGCATCCGCCATTTCCCGAATGACCTTCCCTGCAGCCGGGCTCAGCACCAAGCGATCACCCTCCTCGAGGCCTTCCCTGATTTGCTCATCCAAAAGCAAAGGAAGTCTTTCATCCGAAAGCGGTGCCGTTACTTCTGCAAATGAGCCGTCTTCTTCAAGCGTCACATATCGTTCCAGCAAGCGTCCTTTGTCCATGACCAGGCGGTGATAAGGGAGCGCATCAAACAGCTCGTTGCTGAGAATGACTCCTTCCAATGAACCATATCCGGGCACTTCCTGCAGGGTTGCATGCCATTCGATGCGCCCTTTCCCTGTCTCAGAAGCGGTCTCTCGTTGTCTCCCCCGTAACACTGGACTTTGTTCGACGATTACATATCTTAACGCAACCGGGCCAGAGTTTGCAGCGGGTTCATTTGCCTGCAGGCGGTCCCATTCCTGCAACAGATCACGGGCCAAAGCTCCTGTTCCTGCTCCCATTTCCAGGAGAGTGAAAGAGGACGGTGAGCCCATCTCAAGCCAAAGCTGATAAATCTGCCTTCCGACACAATGTCCGAAGACCGGATGCACCATCGGCGAGGTAAAGAAATCTCCCTGTTCGCCAATTGTCATCTCAGGCCTGTTATAATACCCCAGCATCGGGTGGTAAAGCGCTTCCGCCATGTATTCGGCAAACGTAATCCGTCCGCCGGCTGATCTGATTTTATCTGCAATCAAATGATGCAGTTGGTTCATGCTTTCACCTTCTTGCCCTTATTGTACCAGATGTTAGTCTGTCACACGGTCATCCGGTTGCAACTTGTTTGGAAATGGAAGGGGCTTTCTTGGGAAATTTCTTGTAAAATGAAGGGGAATGAATGCAAAGGAGCGAAAGGAATGGCAAATCAACCAAACTGGAACGAAGTGGAACTGCCTGAGGGATCGGAACTTCTGCGAAAAGAACTATATGATTACAACAGCAGCAAAGGTCAATATCAGATTGAACTGTATGAAACACCGGACGGCAGGTTTTATGCCATCGGAACCAACAAAGATCCGGACGCGAAAATGATTGTTTACGGCAGCAACGTGGTTTATGACAAACGGATGGCACTGCAGACAGTTATGGAAAAGATCGAACGGGAAGGCGCCTGGTGCGACTGATCTAGGGTTCCACCACGATTTGTCCGCCGTACATCTGCATTCCGCACATGAACGGATACGTACCCGGCTTTAAGGGAGGAAGTTCAATGGCCGTGGTTCCCGTATTCAGTTTCCTGGTGATGGAAAAGTCCTTAATCAGCAAATAAGACAGGCAGCCTCCCTCATAATCCTTGTGAAAATTGAGTTGTACGGGAGCACCCGCTTTGACAACGATTTTGTCGGGTGCATAGCCGCCTGTTTTGACTGTTATATCAACTTGCTGGGTCGACTGGGAAGTCCAATTGGCTATTACCGGGAGGGAGGAAACTCCCGAACCGGATCCCGCATCTGTCCGATTCCCCATCACGATCAAGAAAATAAGGGCTATCGGCAACAATACCCATACGAATCGAATCATCATCCGGGTCACGCGTAAGGTTCCCTGCTGCCTGTTCCCGGTTGCGGCCCGTTCTGGCTGTACCCCTGCCTCTTCCCGGATCAATCTCACAAGGAACAGCATAATTACCACATAAACCAAACCCACGAACAACATCATCAGAATCGGGGACTGCAACCGTTCCATCACGCCAAGCATGGCGCCCATCATGCCACCCATAATGCCTGCCAGCATGCCGTCCATGGCTGCCATCAACGACACAGGATTGCCGGTAAAATACCCGACCAGCATTCCAATCACAACAGCGGCAACAGTTGGTATCAACATGTCGTCCGTATAGGTTCCAAGCACCGTTCCCAACAGGGTGCTGGCCATCATGGCGGAAGTCATGGCTATCATCATGCCAGCCATACAGGTCAGTTTTTTTCTGTACCGGTTAACGAGTACCACAATGAAGGCCGAAAATACTACCATCACCACAACGGACAATATGACAACTCCTGTCATGATCACTGCCGATCCCTCCAATCAGCTTAAAATCATATCTTAACCTTATTAACTAAGCGTCAGTTTTTCAACAAGATCGTGAACAAAAATGTGACAATTTGATTGCATTTTAAAGGAGCTGAAAAATTCATCAGCTCCTGAGTTCCTGTAGGAGTGGCTCTGTCAATCGACGGATCTAAATGTTGTCCATAATCAATTCGGGTTGTACATCCACCATTTGTGGTCCTCCTTTGGGATTAAGTAAATTGATGGAACAGGAACGCCAACAAAATTCCGAAGACGGAGCCAACGAAGACCTCAACCGGTTGATGCCCGAGCATTTCCTTCAACCGTTTGTGTCTTCGCCTGTAGTCGCGTTTGTTCTTCCCCCTAAATTGTTCCTCAATATGCTTGTCAAAATCCTCTTCGAGCCGATTGAGCGCCATGGCAGTCTCACCTGCATGGCGCCGGATTCCCATTGCATCGTACATAACGATCAACCCCAGCATTGCCGCAATCCCAAAAAGTGGCGAGTCAAACCCCTGGGTAAGTCCAACACTCGTGGCAAGACAGGAAACGGCTGCCGAATGAGAGCTTGGCATTCCTCCCGTGGTGATCAGTTGTCTCCAGTCCCATCTGCCTTTGCTGAAAAAATGAATCGGCACCTTGAGGAACTGGGCCAGTCCCACCGCTAACAGGGCGGCGATCAGAGAATGGTTGAAAAGGATGGTACGCATGGTGCCCCTCCATTACTAATGTAGGTATTAGTATGCACAAAGAAAAACCTCTTTCAGGGATTGAAAGAGGTTGGCCGGTAGCGGCCTAACGCAGAAGGGATGCATATGTGTCTGCATCAAGCTTCTTGATAACTGCCACCAAGAGCTTCGCCGCATTTTCAAAATCATCCCGATGCATAATCGATGCATGGCTGTGGATGTAACGAGTTGGAAATCCGATCACCAGCGACGGAACCCCTTTTTTGAACAAGTGCACCTTGCCTGCATCGGTACCGCCACCCGGCATGGATTCAAACTGGACCGGAATGCCCTCTTCCTCGGCTGTGTCTAGAACGAAATCCAACAGTTTCTTGTGGGGAACCATTGAATAGTCATACAGGATAACCAGAGGTCCTTTGCCGCACTTGCTGTTTGGCATCTGGTCTTCCGGCATCCCGGGCGTGTCCCCGGCGATGCCCACATCGAGCGCAAAGAAAATATCCGGTTCCACTATGTGCGGCAAAGTGGCGGCGCCTCTAAGCCCTACCTCTTCCTGTACTGTCGCCCCGCTGTAGACAACATTCGGGTGCTGGACGCCCTGCAGCTGCCTCAAAACTTCTACAGACAATGCGCAACCTGCGCGGTTGTCAAGCGCTTTGCCCATGATGAATTTCTCATTGTTCATAACTTGGAACGGACAGATCGGCAGTATCGGATCCCCGGGCCGCACGCCAAACTCCTTCACCTCTTCCGCACTGGAAGCACCTATGTCAATGAACATGTCCTTGATCTGGACAACCTTGTTCCTTTCTTCCGGAGACAGGACATGAGGCGGTTTCGATCCGATAACCCCCACAATGTCTCCTTTGCGGGTCTTGATTACTACCCGTTGTGCCAGCATAACTTGAGACCACCATCCGCCAAGGGGCTGGAACTTGATATATCCCTTGGATGTGACGTGTGTCACCAGCAGTGCAATCTCATCCAGATGACCCGCCAACATGATCTTTGGACCATTTGGGGCTCCGGTCTTTCTGGCGATGATGCTGCCCAGATTGTCAGTCAGGATTTCTTCCGAAAGCGGCTGCAAATACCGGTGCATCAGTCCGCGAACTTCTTCCTCCTGCCCCGGTGCACCGGATGCCTCTGTCAACTCCTTGAACATTGTCATTAATTGATCCATATGGAAGCCCCCTCGGTTATGTAAAAAATGCCAAGTTTTATTGTATTACAATAAGTAATAATTGTATAGAATACTTTAGCTTACATAGATTATGCAAAAAAACTGCGGCCCATGTAACGGGCCGCAGGCATTCAGACTTTGAACTGTCCGGTCAGATTCTGCAATTCTGTTGCCATCTTTGTCAGTGAGGAAGCGGAAGATGAGATCTCTTCCATGGCAGCCAACTGTTGTTCAGTGGCTGCCGATACATTCTCGGCACCTGCCGCAACGCTCTCCGCCCCCTCCTTGACAGCCATGATCATATTGACTGCTTCTTCCGCCATCGCTTCGATTTGCTTCGCTCTTTCTGTCACTTCCCGGATCTGAGCGGTAACTCCGTCAATAGCTGACTGAATCTGACGGAATAAGTTGCCCGCTTCGCTGACAGACTCAATTCCGGCCGCGACTTCTTTCGTCAGTTTTTATTTGATGCCCTCTATCTTTACCACTCTCTTTAACGGGACTTGCCGGATACCATCGTAAGTCTGAAGGTGCAATTTCCCGTCTTTAATCAGCGGAGTCCCTTCCCAAACCACATCCTCATGGGGATCAAACAATGTGATGCGGATTTTATGTTTGTGCTGCATGGATTCCCCAAGAATATATCCCATTTGGCTCCATTCATCTTCGGACAGGATAGGTTGCTTACGTTTTTTTGATTCCTGCTTGGAACGTTCCATGAGTTCTCTGTGTTCCGGCAGCACGAGCCGCATCGCCTCAAAAATGTTGCCGTCGATAATTCGCATGGTTTCACCCCTGTTCGTTACATATAGTGTCCGCCAATCTTTTTGCTCCTCTCCCTCAATTGGCCCGCTTCCTGAAGGCTGACGGCCCGCATAATACTGGCCTCGCCATATTTGGTCCGAATCTCATCAACCACTCTCGATAAATCGTGACGTTTGCTTACATCATCCAACAACGACAACTGAAGGGTATTTGAGTGTTGCAACAAATCAAGCGAGACACTGACAGCTCTCACACCGTCACCGGTCCACCACTTGTCGAGTAACTCCAGCAAAAACGGATACAGATCATGGGGTTCATTCGAATAAAAATGGAGTGTTTTCGCTTTATAAAATCCACTTTGAAGCCTTTCATAAGTCAAGCCGAGACCCACACGCCGGCCTTTCTGGCCTGCAGATCTCGCTCTGCGACAGACCTCATCCAAAAGTTCTTGAATGACGATAATGATCTCTGTACGCTTATAAAAATCTTTGGGCAAAGTGGTGCGGTGCGAAATTCCCTTATGAGGCACATCATAGGAATCAGGATTCATCCTGGAATAGTCCCGCCCATGACTCCATCGATAGATTACCGTTCCCCACACCCCAAACCGATGCTGCAGTTTCACTTCCGGGATTTGTGCCACATCGCCGATCGTTCGTGCGCCAAACTCGTAGTATAAACTTTCCGCCCGGCGCTTGAGTCCCCACATATCGAATACAGACAAACGATGAAGCTTCGTGGGTACATCCTCCTCCGTCCACCATACAATCCCATCCGGATGTTTTTTGGCTTGTTTATTTGCCATCTTGGCCATCCATTTGTTGTAGGAAAGACCAATGCGGCAGCGGAGCCGGAACAGGTCCCAAATGCTCTCTTTCAGTTGGCGGACGGCCGTAATCGGATCCGGGAACAAAATCGACGGAAAGGGAAAAGCAAAAAAGGCTTCATCCACCGAAAATTGTTCATGCAAGGGGAACATGGATTGAATCACCTGTTGAATGCGAATGCTGGTTTCCAGGTAAAATTGCATTCGGGGTTTTACAACGGTTACTGTTGGACAGTATCGGAGTGCCTCTCCAAGCCGCATCGCATTTTCAATGCCGGCCTTCTTCGCCGTGGGGGTCGCCGCCAGGATCACACCGGATCTTCGCCCAGGATCGCCTGAAACCACAAGGAGGGGATCGGTGGAGTCATCATTCTCACGGCGTGCCAATGCATACTCGGGACGGGAGGCGACTTCACATGATGCGTAGAAACTCTGCATATCCACCAAACCATAAATCCATTTCATCGCTTGTTTCCCTTACCCATTGCTTCCATGCCCCCTGTAGCTCGGCTTCCGGCATCTCCAGTTGGATGATATGTCGAAGTAACGCGGTTGGGCGCATAAACTACCTCCTGAACCGAATAAATGTTCTGTGTTACTTATTATAGTGCCTGCCAACGAAAATATGCAAACACATGTTCTGGAAATTTGCTTGTTGCACCGATATCAAATGATTGTTACATAACCAAAGAAAGGGAATCCCTCAGTGAGGGACTCCCTTTGTTACCTCTGACAGATTGAATCGGCTACCACAAAATAATCACCGGTCCCCGCCTGTCTGTGCGGCGCATCATAGAATACCACAATCGTACTTCGTTCCTGGCCTGTCTGTGCGATTTCCGGTTGGTTGACTGCCAGATCCACATTACACGAAAGCGTCATAATATAGACGTTCTTGCGAATCAAATGGGCCGGCACATTGGCCAGTACAGGGATATTTGTCCTTCTCCACGCCTCATCTTGCAAGAGATTGTAGATTTGCTCCACTTTCTCCCGATCCCGCTCCGGCTGAACCCAACCAGGCCACTGGCGGGAGCGTTCATGAAGAACCATGTCCAATTTCAGCAGCTCTCTTATAACGGGAAGCTGTTGAGACTTTCGGGCCTCAAGGAATGCATGCAGATGCTCGTACAAAGCCTTCAAGCGGTGGCCCACCTTAAACAGGCAGTTGTCCTCCCAATAATCGGCAAACTGTTCAAAAAAGTCAAAGGGAGTATCAAATTCCTGGGCCATTATATATGGGAGCGAAACATCGAATTTATGCGAATTGCTGTAACGCTCCAGAATGTCTTCGATTCCTTTCAGCCTTAAAACGTCTTCATAGGAAAGCACATTGTTGCAGTAAATTTCATAGGGCGGCTCCTCACTCCAGACATATCCATGGTCCGCAGCCCGGATTTTCACTCCGACCCCCTTTAACATCTTCAGAAACCCCAGTTGAAGCTCGTCCGGCTTTAACGCATACACATCGTTGAAAGTCTTGCGAAACGACATGTAGTCTTCCTCCGGCAAACCGGCGATCAGATCAAGATGTTGGTGAATCTTGCCTCCCTGCCTGATTTTTGTCACCGTGTTCGAAAGCTTCCCGAAATTCTGTCTGCGCTGCACCAAAGCGTTGGTCAAATCGTTGGTGGATTGCACCCCGATTTCGAACTGGAAGAGGCCTTTCGGCGCATTCTCATTAAGAAAATCAACAATCTCGGGTTTCAGAATATCGGCCGTAATCTCAAAATGAAACGTCGTATCTTTCCGGTTAGCGATCAGGAACTGAAAAATTTCCAATGCATATTGCTTGTGGATGTTAAACGTCCGGTCCACAAACTTAATTTGCCGCACTCCCGCGTCAATCAATCTCTTCAAATCCCTTTTAACCCGCTCCATCTCAAAAAACCTTACCCCGTCTTCGATTGAGGACAAACAGTACTGACACTTGAAAGGACAACCACGCGAGCATTCGAAATAGACGATTCGGTTTTCCAGCTCTTCTAGCCGGTCTTGATAGGGGGATGGAATTGCATTCAAGTCTGCCAGCATCGGACGGGGCGGATTCTCCCGGATCATGTCGCCATCCCGGTAAACAACTCCTTGGATCCCTTCGGCTCCCCTCCCCTGGGCGAGGGCTTGCAGCAGTTCCAGAAAGGTCTGCTCCCCTTCACCTGCCACCACGAAGTCCACATAAGGATGCTGCTCCATAAACGGCCGGGTCTCGTACGTCACTTCGGGTCCGCCAAGTACAATCTTCACTTCAGGCAGGACTTTTTTCAGATGTTTGATTACGGACACTGTCTCCTGAATGTTCCAGATATAACAGGAGAAACCTACAACGTCAGGTTTGTTTTTATATATGTCGGCGGCAATCTTGTCCGACAAGTCGTTGATTGTATACTCCATCAGACGTATGTCCGGAAAATACGGCTCTGCATAACTCCGCAAATACCGGAGCGCCAGCGATGAATGGACAAATTTCGCATTCAGTGTTGTCAACAGGATGTTCATTAGGCTCCCCCACATTTGGTTCAGGTTCAGGTTCTGGTACCAGTATAGTACAGATTTTTTTCGCTTTCACGGGCAAACGCCCGTAACAATAACAGGTTGTATTCCCATAATTTATAGGAGACGACTATGGGAAGAGGGATGCGCTTTGGTTCACGTCAAACCGATTGAAATTGAAGGGCACACCGTAATAGGGGTACATGTGGAACTTCCCAAGACCAATCTGATTGCAATCAAGACCGACAAGGGATATATCATGTGCGGAGCCCTGGACGTGGGACTGCTGAATGAAAAACTGGCTGACAGAGGCATCATTGCAGGCCGGGCTGTTGGAGTCCGCAGTCTGGACGATCTTCTGAACATGCCCTTGGAGTCCGTAACAGCGAAGGCAGAAGAAATGGGGATCGTGCCGGGGATGACCGGACGGGAAGCGCTGCTGAAAATGTTGTAGGGTAGGCTGTTTGCCTACCCTTGGCTGTCTATTGTTTATCTTGACAACTCTTCCACCCGGATTCCCCGGGAATGAACCGTATGGCTCCAGGTCTTGTTGTTCTTGGTAAAGAATGCGATAACCGTAATCGGGAACCAGGTAATCAGGAAGATCGGATACATCACCAATCCCAGATAGGCTCGCCAGTTAGCCTTTTCCAGAATCATGGCCAAGGGCAGCTGACCGTATATCAGAATGCTCACCACTGTCCAGAATTCCGTCGGGAAAAGGATCTCCTGAATGTCGGTGACAGCCCACCACTCGGGCATAACCAGTTGCAGGTACAGGATTATGGTAATCAGGAGGATAATCAGCAACCTCATCGGTTGAAACAGATACAGTGCCGCATCCAGCATCGCCCAGTTTCTCGTCTTGATGCTCTTTGCCAACAGGGGAATCAGGAAGCGGGAAGCACAGTCAAAATGTCCCTGCATCCAGCGCATTCGTTGGTTCCAGGATGCTTTCAGCGTATTCGGTTTCTCGTCATATACAATCGCGTCATGTGCCCAGGTCGGATAGATGCCGCGTTCCACGCAGCGAGCTGTGAATTCCACATCTTCCGTCAGGGAATGAGCACCCCAGCCCATCTCCTTCAGCAAAGGGGTATCAATACAGATCCCCGTACCGCCCAAGGCATTTGCCAGTCCAAGATTGAACCTCGGCAATTGCCACATGCGGTTGGTGAAGTAATAGGAGATCGCATACGAAATGGCAATCCATGAATCATAGGGGTTCTTGGTGTCCAGATAACCTTGAATTACACGGTCGCCCTTCAGCAATTTCTCGTTCATGTGACGCAGGAAGTCGGTAGCCACCAGGTTGTCGGCGTCAAACATGACCACGGCGTCATACTGCTTCTCCTGTTCCCACAGACGGTCCAGCATCCACTCAATGGCGTATCCTTTTCCACGCCTGGAATCGTCAAACCGTTCACATGCGATTGCGCCCGCATTACGAACAATCTGTGCGGTATTATCGGTGCAGTTGTCACATATCACATATATGTCGTAAAGTTCTGAAGGATAATCCATCTTTTTCAGATTGTCGATCAGAGGCTCAATTACTTCTTCCTCATTATGAGCAGCCACTATGACAGCGAACGACTTTTGCGGAGGACTTGCTGGAACCTCTTTCTTGTGCCGCAAGCCGAAGAATGCCAAGGTTGCCAAATATGCGCTGGTAACGCCGATCAGCACCTGAAGCGCAATAAATATGCCATCCGCAATAGTTCCAAGAATACTCATAAAGAAATTTCCCTCGTTTCCTTTTCAGCATTAACTTTTTGCTTGGAACATTTCACGTCAATCTACTATATCATGTACGCCAGTAGGCAGACAAGTAGAATCCCGGCAGATAATTTTA
>NZ_BDUF01000033.1:0-39425 GCF_002335525.1 Effusibacillus lacus | reverse complement strand
AGCTTCAGATTAGCTGCTTTCCTTTTTACGATAGGTAAAAAACATGATCATCGCCAACAGGGAAATCACAGCCCCAGCTATGTAAGGAACAGCCATTCCCGCTTTGTACAGGGAGCCGCCGACCACGGGGCCTGCGATACGCCCCAGTGAGTCCATGGAACCCAGCAGTCCCATGGAGCTTCCCTGACCTGCAGAAGTTTTCTTCGATATCAGGGCTGATACTGCCGGACGAATCATGCCGTTCCCCATGCCAAATATTGTAAGATATATCGCTGCTGTCGTGAATGAGTTCACTTGCGTAATCAACAGAAACCCGATTATCGAAGTGACAAGCCCCAGTTGAATTACCCCCGGTTCCCCCAGCCACTTCGTCAAACGCCCGATCAGTCCTCCCTGGACAATGGCTCCCGCTATTCCCATAATCATGAAAATCATGGCCATATCAAATTCATCGGCTCCAAACGTGTCCAGAGAGTAGAACGCAAAGGTTGCTTCCAGACCGGCCAGGGAGAGGGTGACCACAAACTGCATCATAAAGAGATACGACAGGGGCGCTTTGAAGGCTGCCCAACTGCTTTCTTTTTTTGCCCTGTTTTCCATGCGTTGTTCAGCAGACATCGATTCGCGTAAAACAAACGCTGCAAAAATGAAGTTTGCCACAACCAACGCTCCCGCTATGAAAAACGGAACCGAATCGCCAAAGCGTGAGAAGGTGCCTCCTATGGCAGGACCAAAGATAAACCCGAGGCCAGCGGCCGCTCCAATCATCCCCATCCCCCTGGCACGGGTTTCCTCCGTCGTAACGTCGGCAACATAGGCCATGACGGTCGGCAGTGCGGCTGCCGACAAAACGCCTGCCATGATCCTTGTTGCAAACAACTGCCAAAGTTCAGTAGCCATGCCAAACAGAAAGTAAGACGCGGCAAACCCCGCCAACCCGATCATCAATACCGGCTTGCGGCCGATCCGATCCGATATTCCGCCCCAGATGGGAGCGAAGATAAAGTTCATCACCGAGTATACAGCCATTAGGTATCCCAGTTCCAGGGAATCGGCACCAAAGCTTTTCGCATAGTAGGGCAATACGGGGATTATGATGCCAAATCCCAACATGACCATAAACATGATCGCAAACAGAACCAGAAACACTCTTTTCATTAAATGCGGGCCTCCGATTTGTAGAATCTTGAATTCAACTTCATCTGCTGCCTATCCCTTGCAATTTGTCAAAGACAGGCCCAAAATTCTCTTGAGAAAGCCTGTCTTTGGGGTAATACAATCTGTGCTTGACCTCGGGAATCAGCGAACGGATCAGGTTGGAAATCTCGTGGATTTCTCTTAGCCTGCCTTGTTCATCCAGCACCCGGATTCCTTCCTTATAGAGAAAACCGGCCGTTGCAATCTCCCGGTAAATCAGGTAATAGTCAGGGTCAAGACCGTTTGCGGCAAACAGATCCCGAAAGGACTTCAGCGTATCCTCCGAAAGTTTATCACAAGCGATGGATGAATACAGCCTGCGATCCAGAAAACGGCTGGCCAGATCAGCGAGTATCGGATCCTGTTCGTCTCTCCACCGATGAAAGGCGTGTATCATGACAGATTCATCCAGACGGATGTATTCACCAACAGAAATGTCCTTTTCCTGTCTTGTAAAGAAGGGCACCAACTCCACCGGGTGATACTGCAGTCCCCCCGTGTCAAACAACGTCTTTGCCCGCAGCATGACAGACCGCAGCAGGAGATCGCTGCCAATGGTTTTGTGATGCAGATAGACTTGCGTATACATAAAGTATCTTGCCAATATGTACTGTTCAACCGTGTGAATGCCGGAACTTTTAATCACTACGTCATCTCCGTATGGACGCATGACGCGGATCAGCCGCTCCAGTTCGTATTGTCCATAGATGACACCCGTATGAAGCGCATCCCGCAACAGATAATCCATTCGATCAACATCCAATTGACTGGAGATGAGCCGCACTATCAATGGATACAGGCTTTCTTTCCCTATAATTCCCGCCACATCTGCAGGAAAATCCCGGTCAACCGAACGAAGGATTCCGTTTACCTCTTCATCCTCCAGAAGAATCCGGCGTGTCCAGGATTCGTGACGGACTTGAAATGCCCCCTCAAACGCATGGGAAAAAGGACCATGTCCAATATCATGGAGCAATGCGGCACACAGCGCAAGTTTGTTTAAGCGTTCGTCCTTTGGCCAGTCATGGTTTCTGCGAAAGTGGGACAGCACTTTGCGCATCGTCTCATAGGTTCCCAGGGAGTGGGTCAAGCGGCTGTGCTCCGCTCCATGAAATACCAGATAAGAGGTACCCAGCTGTTTGATTCTGCGCAGCCGTTGGAATGCCCTTGTGTTAATGAGGTTCCAGATGACCGGATCCTGTATGTAAACCCAATCGTGAATCGGGTCTTTTAAAACTTTTTCTTCGGAGAACCATTGCTTTTGCAAATGCATGCCTCCTTCCCCATACCCAAAAGATTACCATAATTTCTCCAAAAAAACTTCCTTCTGTGATGGTTTTGGTTCTTCAGACAGGACAGTATGTTATAATAAAATTCAGTATCGCTCCCAATCTCGCTATTAAAGGAGTTCTCCATATGAATCCGACCGCAAAAGACACATTCGTTTCATTGTTTGAACGGCTTTCTCCGGATCAACAAGCTGACATACTTCAGATCATGGAAACCTGGGTGAAGATGCCCCCTGTTCCCCAGCCTGCCCAATCTGGGGATTCAACAGCCGCCCCGCCCCGTACAATACCTGAATTGTCCAAAGAACTTCATTGTCTGAATGCGCTGAAAAAAGTGGTCGAAGACCACTATCAACCCCGGGTGGAACTTGCGTACATAGCGTTTCATCCGGATCTGGACAGCGTATCGACCGCCAAGACCCGGGAAGCTGCCAAAAAAATGTACACGCTGGAAGCTGCGTATGAGCTAAAATCGATATTTGAACAGAATCCGGATTCGGAGATTCTGGAAAAGGAAATTGTGGAAACCTTACAGCGGTATCTGCATCTTTGAATCATTGGCACACAAGGATCAGGAATGGGAAAAGGGGCTTCCCCAACAGTGCATGGGGCGGCCCCTTTGTGCAAGTCACTATTGAAATAACGGAGAACACGTTATTGAGCGGAGTCATCACATGTAATGCGGTTGCATTCCTTCTGAACCGCACATCCCCCACACTTCCCTTCTTTAGCCTTCCGGAAATGCCTGCTGATGGTCCACCCTGCATAGCAAAAGATTAGAACCACGACCAGTATGCTGGCAAACACGAGACCGCCCCCTTTCTCAATTGAATCCGAGCAGCTTTCCTCCCTGGTAAATCAGGAGCGACAGAATATAAGCTATGGCCAGGCCGTAACAGACCGAAAACCAGGTCCATTTGGCCGAAGCCGTTTCTTTCCTGATGACCGCAACAGTTGCCAGACATGGTACGTACAGGAGCAAAAAGGTCAAAAAGCTGTAAGCCTGCAGAGGCGTGAAGTAGTTTGCCATCATTCCCTGCAGCGTATCGATATCAGGTGCGGCAAAAATAATGTTCATGGTGGAAACAACCACTTCCTTGGCGAAGAACCCGGTCATCAGAGAGGAAGCAGACTGCCAGTTGCCGAACCCCAAGGGGGCAAACAATGGGGCTAATAAACTGCCGATTCCGGCCAGAAAACTCTCGTTCATGTCAACATTGAAACCGCCCGGGCCTGCGTACCCCAGTACCCAAATCAGGACAGAACCACCGAAGATGAACGTGCCGGCTTTTTTGACAAACCCTTTCCCCTTTTCCCAAGTGCTCCGGAACAGGGTTCGCCATTGGGGAAACCGGTAGGGCGGAAGTTCCACCACAAAGACTGATTTTTCCTGATGAAACACTTTGGAAAACAGCTTCGCCATTACAAGAGCCACGATGATGCCCATAACATAAAGGGACAGAACAATCAGTGCCTGGTTCTCCGCAAAAAAGGCTGCAACAAACAAACTGTAGACGGAAAGCCGCGCAGAACACGACATAAAGGGTATCAGCAGCGTGGTTGTCAAACGTTCCCTCGGTTGTTCCACAGTTCGAGCCGCCATGATCCCCGGAACATTGCAGCCAAACCCTATGATCATCGGGATGAAGGCTTTCCCGTTAAGTCCGACTCCTTCCATCAGCCGGTCCATCACCATGGCCACACGGGCCATATAGCCTGAGTCTTCAATAAAGGAGATGATCAGGAACAGAATGAAGATTTGGGGAACGAATACCAGAACTCCTCCAACCCCCGGAACAATCCCTTGCAGGACAAGGTCCTTTAAGAAGGCCGATGCGCCCATCCATGTAAACACCTGGTCAAAGAAGGATACAACCGGCCCTGTAAAGAACCCGTCCAGCAAATCGGAGAGCGGTGACCCGAGCCAATCAAAAGTAAGCTTGAAGGTGACAAACATGAACAACAGGAAAAGCGGCATCCCCAAAAACCGGTTGGTCGCAAGGCGGTCGATGCGGTCCGATAAGGTTTGGTCGACATCCTTCTTCCTAGTTACCGACTGTTCCAGCAGACCTGCAATATAATTTCTTCTGGTGTCCCTGATGTAAGTATCAAGCGATTTGGCACCTGCAATCCGGGCCAGAGTCTGTTCCGTTTCAATCCGGAGACGCTGCAGCCATTCACCGTCTGTCATGGTTTCCAGCATCTCGGCAACCAGAGGGTTTCCTTCGAAATACTGCAGCGCCAGCCATCTCTTTGGCGGAAGATTCTCACCCTGCAATCTTTCGGCCAATCTGGCGATGGATTCTTCCAGTACTGGCCCGTAGTCAAGTCGAAGGGTAGGAGTGGCAGCCATGCGGCCACTGCCAAGAGTCTCCAGGATCTTGTCGCATCCGGTGCCGGTACGGGCAATTATCGGAATCACGGGAATTTGCAGGAGTGAGGCTAGTTTTTCGTGATCAATTGCAAGTCCTCTGTGCTTTGCCACATCCATCATGTTCAGCCCGATCAGCATCGGTTTCCCATATTCCAGCAGTTGGACAGTGAGATACAGATTTCTGTCAAGCTGTGACGCATCCACAATATTGATAATGGACGTGAATTCTTCCGATAACAGAAACCGGGTTGCCACACCTTCATCCCTTGATAAAGGATGCAAAGAGTAGATCCCCGGTAAGTCTATCAATCTGGCCTGTTTGTTTTTCAGAATTCCCACTTTCTTCTCAACGGTTACACCCGCCCAGTTCCCCACGTATTCATAGGAGCCAGTGAGCTCATTAAACAGTGACGTTTTTCCGGTATTAGGGTTACCCGCAAGTGCAACACTAGCCACATTGGACCACCTCAATCAGGCGTGCATCCCGGCGGCGAATCCCCACACGCTGTCCATTGGACTCGATGGTGATTGGACCTCCAAAGGGAAGGCTTCTTGTAACACAAACCTCCATTCCCTCCAGGATGCCAAAATCGTTCAATCTTTTGCGAACCAGTTCGGTTGCCTGGTCAAGATTTGCAATCAAAACTTTCGTTCCAAACTGTATGTCTGCCAAGAACATGGAAGAATCACCCGCCAACCACTATTGATAATCATTATCATATCTTAAGTGTACGATAGACTCTCTCTATGGTAAATAGGCCCACCCTCAACAAAAGTTGAACAAAAATCAAAAAACCTGTGGATGTTTCCACAGGTTCTCAGATAAGAATCATATTGATTTTTAGCTGCAGGGACCAGGTTTCCCCGCGTCATTTGCCGTACGGAAGGAACTTCCGCACCCGCAAGAAGAGGTTGCGTTCGGATTGCTGATCTTGAATCCTGCGCCCATCAGGGAATCGACATAATCGACTTCAGCCCCTTGCAGGTATTGGGCGCTGTTGGGATCGATCACCACTTTGACTCCGTTTTCGGTAAAGATGCTATCATCGCCTTTGGCACGATCCAGTGCCATTCCATAGGAGAAACCGCTTCAGCCGCCGGATTTGACGAAAATCCGGAGAGCCAGGTCTTCCCCTTTATCGACGAGCAGTGATTTCACTTTGGATGCTGCCGATTCGGTCAATGTTACCATTGAGCTCTCCCCTTTCCATTCAAGTTAGAATTATTTTAACATAGTCCCCTAATAAATCATAGACCCTTCTTCTCCATCATGTCCACGATCAGGGGAGGTACATACATTCTATTCTTTGACTACGTCTCCTGTCCAGGACTTATGTCGTCTGCGTTCCCAGAATCATGTAATGGTTCGGGTTTGGCCGGATGATTTCCGTTGCAAAGCCAAATTTTTCAATGGAAGCAGCCAGTTCTGGCGCATCCAATCTTTCTTCAACGGGAGGACCGGATTCCGTTTGTTTCTTCTCCCACTCCAGAACCAGGAGCTTGCCGCCCGGACGCAAAATCCGCTTAATTTCAGAAAGGCCCTTTGTCAGGTCAGCGAGTTCATGCAGGATAAAGGCACAAAATACCTTGTCCACACTCCCATCCGCCAGATCAATTGCTTCTGCATCACTTTGGACGGGCACGATATTGGCCGCTCCCGCTTCGTTGGCTTTCTCCTTCAGAAAACCAAGCATCTGAGGTTCCACGTCCACCCCATACACAGTACCTGAAGTCAAACGGGAGGCGGGAATGGCAAAATATCCGGGTCCGACGCCGATATCCGCCACATCTTCCTGCTCTCCGATTTGCAGCGGGGCCAGAATTTCTTCCGGTGGCAGCAGTTTGCGTCTTTCCGGGTTATCCAGTTTGTGGACTTTCTTCGGATCAAAACGATGTGCCACTTCCATTATCCCCCTGTCAGACGATATCAGCGGCTTTTGACCAGCAAATCGACCGCTTCTTTGATCACCTTGTCGGGATTCTGCCCCTGTTCCAATTCGTGGCGAATGCACTGTTCCAAGTTGGCTGCTACAACCAGTCCGATTGCGCGGTCAACCGCTGAGCGGATCGCTGTCAACTGGGTGACAACTTCCCGGCAGTCTTTCGTCTGTTCCATCATGCTCAGAACTCCCCGGATTTGTCCCTCGATCCGCCGGAGACGGTTTTTCATGGAGTCCGTATATTCCATCAGTGTAATCACCTCAAGAATGATTTTTACATTTTTATTATATGATACCCGGTTAGGTATGTTTTTGCAACTAAACCTACAGAGATTAGTGTAATTCTGTTTGTGGGGGACACACCTTATGTAGTATGTCCACAACAAACGCCCGTCAATAATGACGGGCGTTTGTCCGGTTGATGGAATTCAGGTTAATCGGTTTTCTATTTTCGGATTTGAAAAGCCGGTTTTCCCAGCAATTCATGTCGAATCAGATTCCAGCAGTTGTGCATCAACGCTTGCAGTTCCCAGACAGATTGGCCCAGCATACGGATCACCAGCCCGTTTTTGGAGAGCAGACTCGTTCCGGCATATACCGGACCTTGATTGCAGGGTTCAAGAGAACCCCAAATTATCTTTATATGCTCTTTCGTTATTTTTTCTGACAACACCCATAAGGTTCCGATATGGGTGTAATCCTCCATTATTCCTTTGAGAGAGTTCCAATGATCGGGTTCAAGCGCCAGAGAGTCCCAAACCGTCCATTTTCCATCCCAATAGACGGAAAATTGGCTGGTGATTTTCCGATAACGAAAGATCTCTCCACAGCCTGCCCTGCCCGGAGCAATGATCTCTCCCAGAATCGCTTGCCCACCCGATTCCATATGCACAATCGTCTCCCCAATATGACCGGCGTCTTGAAAAGGAACAAGCGGTTCCGGAAAATATTCCAGCACAGCCCTGTCTTTTATATGAAACTTTTGAATTTGCCGGCTCTCAACCGCACATGGAGAAGGATGCAGCTTGCAAGACGACTGGTTGGTGAGGTAAAGATGGGCCCCTTTTTCCAAAGTGCACTCGATCTCCTGAGCATCCCCATTGAAGAGACCCGGCGATGCATCCATCAAATAAAGAAGAAGTTCCCCTCTGTCTCCCGAAAAGGGTTTCGCCACTTTCAAGGGAGCCTGGTGGAAGGATCGGGTGAGCACATTCTTCCCGCCCCTCAATTCAACAGTTCCCTTCCACAGTCCCTTCACTCTCATAGTGCCGCTCGCATCGAGGTGCCGTGATATTCTTTGGAGATCCAGCGAACGATCTCCGGAACTCCCACGTTTTCAAACAAATTGGTGAAGAGAAAAGGTTTCTCCCCGCGCATCCGTCTGGAGTCCTTTTCCATCACTTCCAGACTGGCGCCCACATGAGGAGCCAGATCGATTTTATTGATCACCAGCAAATCGGAGCGGGTGATCCCCGGTCCCCCTTTGCGGGGAATCTTTTCCCCCTGGGCAACGTCAATAATATAGATGAATACATCCACCAGTTCCGGACTGAATGCGGCTGCCAGGTTGTCGCCGCCGCTCTCGATAAAGATGATGTCGAGATCGTGAAACCTTGTCTCCAGTTCCTCCACCGCTGCAAAATTCATTGATGCATCCTCACGGATGGCCGTATGCGGACATCCTCCGGTCTCTACCCCAATGATCCGGTCCGCCGGCAGTACTCCGGTCTTTGTCAAGATCTCCGCATCTTCCTTCGTATAAATGTCGTTGGTGATTACTGCCAGGCTGTATGTGTCTTTCATCATCCAGCACAACTTCTCCACCAGGGCCGTCTTGCCCGATCCTACCGGCCCGCCTATCCCAACCCGCATGGGCCGCCCTCCCGCAAAACTTCTATGCTTCCATTCGTGATGATGATGGTTATGCCCTTGGCACATACCGATTCCTCCTCTGATTGTTGATTATGACATGAATAGACGGGAATAGAGAATTTCATGGCGCATGGCGCCTATTTCCTGCGCCAATGTGTTGCTGTATAGATTCTCCGGTGCGGGAGGGTTGAGCGCCAACCGCTCCGCCTCGCGTCCTATCAACTGCAGCAGACCGTTCAGCACTTTCTGCCCTTCCGTTTGCCCGATGGCCATGGCTCTGAGAGCATTCTGAACAAGACTGTTAACACCCGCATACAGGTGAGTTAAAACGGCTGCCTGTGGTGTTTGCTTCAGATAAGCACAGATCCAGCCGTGGACGATGGCGTTGCTGCCATAGCATTCTTCCGACCGAATCCAGCTTGCATATTGTTCCAGACCTGATTCCGGGTAAAGTTCTTGCACGATATGAAGAAATCTCTTGCCAATCTTGATCTCACCTTCCCGGGATTCGCGCGCCGGTTTTGAAAGCGTGATCCGTCGGTCGAGCAACTTCAGGTTTTCCCGGGCCAATTCCGATTCCGGATGAGTGGAAATCACTTTTTCCGCATACCGGTATGCCCAAAAAACCACTGCCCCTTCCATGGGAGCAAGGCTTCCAGTAATGTAGGATTCCAACCATTCCTTCAGTTCCCCGGCGTTTTGCACCCTTCCTTCCTGCAGGAATGTCTCCAGTCCAAAGGAATGGGAGAAAGCCCCTGTCGGAAAAGCGGAATCAATCAATTGCACCAAAGGAAGAAATGAAATCATACCCAACCGCTCCTTTAGGACTAAAACAGGAAATAGCGTTGAGCCATCGGTACCGTCTCAGCCGGCTCACAGGTGATCAGTTCTCCGTCTACCTTCACTTCATAGGTTTCGGGATTCACCTCAATCCGGGGTGTGTCACTGTTGTGAATCATGTCTTTCTTGCCGATGCGCCGGCAATTTTTCACGGGAAGAACTTTCTTGGAAAGTCCCAACCGTTCATGTACCCCCGACTCAAACGCCGCTTGCGAGACAAATGTGATGGAACAGCTCTTGGCCGCCAGTCCGTAAGAAGCAAACATCGGTCGCCCCATCACCGGTTGGGGGGTCGGAATGGAGGCATTCGGATCGCCCATCGCGGCATACGCAATGAAACCGCCTTTCAATACCAGTTCCGGCTTCACTCCAAAAAAGGCCGGCTTCCACAAAACGAGATCCGCCCATTTTCCCGTTTCGACAGACCCCACGTACTCGGAAATTCCATGAGCAATGGCCGGGTTGATTGTGTATTTGGCCACATACCTCTTTGCGCGGAAATTGTCGTTCTCTCCTTCTTCCTCTTTCAGAGGACCCCGCTGTTTCTTCATTTTGTCAGCCGTCTGCCATGTCCGGAGAATCACTTCCCCTACCCGCCCCATGGCTTGCGAGTCAGAACTGATAATGCTGAAAACCCCGAGGTCATGCAGAATGTCTTCCGCAGCTATTGTCTCCGGGCGTATCCTGGAATCGGCAAAGGCCACGTCTTCCGGTATACTGCTGTCCAAATGGTGACAAACCATCAGCATATCCAAATGTTCGTCAATTGTATTTACGGTAAACGGGCGGGTGGGATTGGTGGAAGAGGGGATCACATTGGTTTCCCCTGCCAATCGAATAATGTCAGGCGCATGTCCGCCTCCCGCACCTTCGGTGTGATAAGTGTGAATGGTTCGGCCCGCTATGGCCCGAATCGTATCCTCTACAAACCCGGCTTCATTTAATGTGTCCGTATGAATGGCCACTTGAACATCATATTGATCAGCAACCTTCAGGCAGGTATCAATGGCAGCCGGTGTGGTGCCCCAATCTTCATGCAGCTTCAACCCGATCGCCCCTGCCTGGATCTGCTCCTCCAGGGCCTCCTGTCCGGAAGCATTTCCTTTTCCGAGAAACCCGAGATTCATTGGAAATTCCTCAGCTGCCTCCAGCATTCGGTGAATATTCCATGCCCCCGGGGTACAGGTTGTGGCATTGGTTCCCGTGGCAGGTCCGGTTCCTCCTCCAATCATCGTAGTAATTCCGGAAGCAAGAGCAGTCTCAATCTGCTGGGGGCAAATAAAATGGATATGGGTATCAATCCCCCCAGGTGTTACAATTAAACCTTCCCCGGCAATCGCTTCCGTCGAGGCTCCCACCACCAGGTCCGGATGAACCCCTTCCATGGTATCCGGATTCCCTGCTTTTCCAATCCCGGCAATCCGTCCGTCTTTGATCCCTATGTCAGCTTTGACAATTCCCCAGTGATCCAGGATTAAAGCATTCGTGATCACCAAATCCAATACGCCTTCCGAACGAATGGCGCGGGATGACTGCCCCATCCCGTCGCGAAGCACCTTTCCTCCGCCAAATTTGCATTCGTCCCCATACACCGTGAAGTCCTTTTCCACTTCAATCAACAGATCCGTGTCAGCCAGACGAACCTTGTCTCCCGTTGTGGGACCAAACATTCCGGCGTAGGCTTCCCTGGACATGAGAAGTCCCTCCTGTACAGGTCCCGGGGTTTGATCCAACGCTTGCTTTACGGATCCGGAAACCAGTCCGTTATGTCCATGCACCTCCTGCCGACCGCCGATAGCCACTAAAGTGACCGGCTTCTCTTCCCCCGGTTCAAATCGTACGGCTGTACCGGCCGGAATGTTGAGACGCATCCCTTTCGCTTTCTCCCGGTCGAAGTCAAGCTCCTTATTCACCTCGTAAAAATGAAAATGGGAGCCGACCTGAACCGGACGATCTCCGCGACTGACTACCTTCAGGAAGACCGTTTTCCGATTGGCATTGAGTACTATCGGTTCTTCCTTGAGCAGATATTCTCCCGGCTTCATTCTCCGGCCTCCCCTTTCTCCTCTTTGCCGCTTCCTCCCGGACGAATCGGGTTGTGCACGGTGACCAGTTTTGTGCCATCGGCAAATGTTGCCTCCACCTGAACCTCCTCAATCATGGAGGCTATCCCTTCCTGAACATCTTCTTCAGTGAGGATTGTGGTGCCCCACTGCATAAGTTCGGGAACCGATTTTCCGTCCCGGGCCCCTTCCAGAATTTCGTAAGTGAGGATGGCCATGGCCTCAGGGTAATTCAGCTTCAGGCCGCGCTGCTGCCGGCGACGGGCCAAATCCGCCGCGACCACGATCAACAATTTCTCTTTCTCCCGTCCCGTCAAATGCATAGGTTCTCTCCTTCTCTTTAAACAGTCAGATATTGGCGAATCGTTTCATCTTCAATCTCCGAGGCTTTGCCTTCTGCGGCAACAGCCCCTTTCTCCAGGACATAACAATAATCGGCCAAACTCAGGGCAAAATCCAGGCTCTGCTCCACCAGCAGGATCGCCATGTCCCCCTGTGCTTTCAGGAGGCGGATAACATTTTCAATTTCCATCACAATGTTTGGTTGAATTCCCTCAGTCGGTTCATCCAATAGAAGCAATTTGGGACGCGCTACCAATGCCCGGGCAATCGCAAGCTGCTGCTGCTGTCCGCCGCTGAGGTCTCCTCCCTTCCTTTGAAGCATCGTGTTCAGCATGGGAAACATCTCAAAGACTTCATGCGGAATCTGTTTTTCCCTTTTCGGCAAAGCTTCCAGTCCCAACAGCAAATTCTCTTCCACGGTCAATTGCGGGAATACCTCTCTTCCCTGCGGTACATAGGCAATCCCGTTCTTGGCCCTTTGTTCGGGCTTATCTTTTGTAATTTCTTTGTCATGCAGATAAATCTTTCCCTGCCGCGGTCTAAGCAGTCCAATGACAGTCTTGAGAAGGGTGGTTTTTCCCACACCGTTTCGTCCCAGCAGGGAAACCACTTCCCCTTCCCGGATCCGGAAATCAATATTCCTTAAGATGACGGTTTCCCCATAGCAAACTTCCAAACTTTTCATTGTCAACATACCGCTTCTGCCCTCCGGCCCAAATACACTTCCGCGACCCGGGGGTTTTCCTGAACTTCTGCGATGGAACCTTCGCACAGAATCTGTCCTTCGTGCATGACAGTCACCTTGTCAGAGAATTTCCGCACAAAGTCCATATCGTGATCGACTACCAATACAGAACGGGCTTGGGCGATTTCCTGAATAAGCTCTCCCGTCTTTTCCGTTTCTGACTTTGTCATCCCTGCCACGGGCTCATCCAGCAAAAGAAGCTCAGGTTCCTGCATCAGCAGCATTCCGATCTCCAGCCACTGTTTTTGTCCATGGGAAAGTGACGAAGCCTTGTCGTTTGCCTTATCCTGCAGATTGATCATGGTCAACTGCTTTTGGATGGCTTCCCGCTCTTCCCTGGTCATTCTTGCGCGAAGGGAGGAGAAGAGGCTCCGGTCCCGCTTCCTCGACAGTTCCAAATTCTCAAACACCGTCAAGTTCCCAAAAACTGCAGGCGCTTGAAATTTCCGTCCTACGCCGCACTGTGCGATTTGATGCTCTTGCTTCTTGGACAATTCAATGTTTTCCTTGAAAATGACCTCTCCCTGAACGGGCTTTACTTTCCCGCAGATTACGTCGAGCAATGTTGTTTTGCCGGCGCCGTTCGGGCCAATCAAAAAGCGGACTTCCCCTTTTTTCATCTCGAAATTGAGGTTCCGGATCGCTTTAAAACCGCCAAAATTAACCGTTATGTTCCGGGTGCAGAGAATGGTGCTCATAAACTTCCTTCACCGCCTTTTTCCTGTATAAATTCTCCTTCAAATTCGCAAACAGCCCCACAATGCCATTCGGAAGGAACAAAACAACTGTTACAAACAACGCGCCAAGGAAATAAAGCCAGATATCCGGGAAGGATTCACTGAAGAAACTCTTCGCACCATTTGTCAAAACCGTGCCGATGATTGCCCCGATCAAAGTTCCCCGCCCGCCTATCGCCACCCAGAGGACCATCTCGACCGAAGGAATGATTCCCATCATGGCCGGAGAAATAATCCCCACCTGCAGGACGAACAGGATTCCGGCAAGACCGGCAAGGCCCGCTGAAAGTACATAGACGAACACCTTATAAGTGGTGGGATTGTATCCGGAAAACCGTACGCGATTTTCGCCATCCCGGATTGCCACCAGGATTTTTCCCGTTCTGCCGGCAATCAGTTTCCGGCATAAAATAAAAACGCCAATGAGAACGAGCAAAGTCAGATAGTAAAGAAACATTTGCACCGGCGGGGAAAATAACGGAAAACCGAAAACTGTCTTGAAATTGGTGATACCGTTGGTTCCCCCCGTAAAAGCCTGCTGCCCGATGAACAGGGTTACCACTACTATCACTACCGCTTGCGAGAGAATCGAGAAAAATACCCCTTTTATCCGGTTGCGGAAAGTAAAATACCCCAGCAATCCCGCCAAAGCCATCGGCAGCAAAATGGCAGCCAGGATGGCAAAGAGAGGATTGCCGAATGGCACCCAGAACCATGGCATTTCTTCCAGCCCGCTCCACGACATGAAATCGGGCAGCCTGTCGCCGCTTGCTTCCAGTTTCAGATACATGGCCATACAATAGGCTCCCAGCCCAAAGAATACACCATGGCCCAGGCTCAGAATTCCCGTATACCCCCAGATCAAATCCATGCCAATGGCCAGAATCGCCAATGCCAGGAATTTCCCCAACAGATTCAACCGGAATTCCGACAGAAAAATCGGGGCCAATGCCATCAACAGGATCAGCGCAATCCACAGAAAATACCTCTTTTGGCTCCAGCTGCTGTTCAACAGTTGACTCAACGATCCTACCTCCTCTTAGGGGAATCAATCCAAAACGCGGGTCTTCACCTGCACGAGACCTGCGGGCCGCCACTGCAGGAAAACAATAATCACCAAAAAGACTAATACTTTGCCAAGGGTGGCGGTCGTTCCATATTCAAACAGGGTATTAAGAATTCCGATTCCCAAAGCGCCCGCCAAAGTACCGGACAGTTTTCCGACCCCGCCGAGAACCACAACCATAAACGCGTCGATGATGTAATACGTACCGATTGAAGGTCCAATCGGTCCCAACAGCGTAATCGCACAACCGGCCAATCCGGCGATCCCGGAACCCATGGCAAAACTCCAAGAGTCTACTTTGCGCGTGGAAATTCCAAGGCAAGCGGCCATTGCCCGATTCTGCATAACCGCCTGCATGCGTCTTCCCGGGGCTGTTTTGTATAGGTAAAGATACATTCCAAGCACCGCCGCTGCCGCTATCGCCAGGATAAAAAGCCTTTTGTACGGGAAGACAACACCTGCCATTACCTCCAGTCCCCCATTAAGCCAGTCCGGAGCCATCACCGCAACGTTGGGTGCGCCAAAAACGGTACGGGCCAATTGCTGTAAAACCAAACTTACGCCCCAGGTGGCCAGAAGACTGTCCAAAGGTCGGCCGTATAGATGCCTGACGAGTGCCCACTCCAAAATCCACCCCGTTAATGCAGCAGTCAGAAACGCAACGGGCAAGGCCAAGACGAAGTAAAAGTCAAACAAAGATTTGGGGAGATAATTGGAAAACATTATTTGAGTCATATAAGCGGAGTAAGCGCCTATCATAATCAGTTCCCCGTGGGCCATGTTAATGACATTCATCAAGCCGAAAGTAATGGCCAATCCCAACGCAATCAGCAGCAGAATCGAACTAAAGCTCAATCCGTTAAACAATTGAACCATTAGAACATCCACCTGCTTCACCTCCGATTTTCAGTTAGGTCCCTGAAGGAAAAAACAGGCGGATCAACCCGCATGACGGGTTGATCCCTTTGTCGCCCGGAATTGTTCTGCCAATCTTATTACTTTAAATTTTTTGCCCACTCGTAGTTTTTCAGGAATGGATCCGGTTTGACAGGTTTGTCGGAATTCCACAGTTCTTTAAATTGCCCGTCCGGTTGAATTTCACCGATGCGGACCATTTTATAGGTATGCTGGTTTTCCCCGTCAATCTTTACAAGTCCCTCGGGAGCTTCAAACTCAATTCCTTTTGATGCTTCCTTTACTTTATCCACATCGGTGGTTCCGGCCTTTTTCACGGCTTCCGCCCACAGATAGACTCCAAAGTAGCCCGCTTCAATCGGGTCATCGGTTACACGGTCTTTTCCGTACTTCGCCTTATACTTTTGAACAAACTCCTTATTCTTCGGAAGATCTGTCGTCTGGAAATAGTTCCAGGCCGCAAGATGGCCGACAAGGGGTTCGGCGCCGATGCCACGGATTTCTTCTTCCGCAATACTTACAGACATTACAGTCAGATCCTTGTTTGTGATGCCTGCATCCTTAAGCTGTTTGAAGAATGCCACATTGCTGTCACCATTCAAAGTATTGAAAATCACATCCGGTTTGGCCTGCTTGATTTTGCTGATAATCGTACTGTAGTTTGTATGGCCGAGAGGAGTGTATTCCTCACCAACCATTTCTCCCCCCTCGGCAGCCAGTTGGGCTTTGATGATCTTGTTCGCTGTTCTCGGAAAGACATAATCCGATCCGAGCAGGTAGAATTTTTTGCCCTTGTTTTTCAAGAGCCAGGATACGGCGGGAACAATCTGCTGGTTCGGTGCGGCACCCGTGTAGAAAATGTTGGGGGATGCCTCAAGTCCTTCGTATTGAACGGGATAGAACAACAATCCTTTGTTTTCCTCCACTACCGGCAGCATTGCTTTCCGGCTGGCGGAAGTCCATCCTCCGAAAATCACTGCCACCTTATCCTTTTGCAGCAGCTTCTTTGCTTTTTCCGCAAAGGTGGGCCAATCTGACGCGCCGTCCTCAATAACGGGCTCGATCTTTTTGCCGAGGACCCCGCCTGCCGCATTGATTTCTTCAATTGCGAGCAATTCAGCATCCTTGACGGATGTTTCACTGATTGCCATGGTACCGCTAAGGGAGTGAAGGACCCCGACTTTGATGGTATCCCCGGCAGCTTGATTCGATGAAGAATTTCCGGAAGAAGTCGGTGCCGTACTGCTGCCGCCGCCGGAATTTCCGCACCCTGCCAAGAGCATCCCTCCGGCAAGCATCATCGTAATCAGCATAGAAGCTTTCTTTTTAAACCCGGTTTCTCTCATGCTTGAACCCCCAATACGTCTTGTTTGGTCTTAAAAAAGCAAACTGCTTTGCCCCATCGTTTCAGAAGTTTCTATCACCCCCGGTTTTTTTTAAAAGACAGAAAGCCCCTATCTCAAAGGATAGAGGCTTCGTTGCCTGATCGTGTCTCCATCGACACTATATGTTAGTTTTTATTACATATCCGTATTATATGGAGGAAATCAGCAAGCTTCAAATTCAATCCCCAGATAGAATCCCTCCTTAATTATGCAAAGGTACTGTTTTTCTCCTTTTTTCATCTTTTTTCTTGTTATGTTATATTTTCTAACATGAACGTTTTCATTTCTTGCAAACCAAATTCCAGAGAAGGCGAGCCGCTTCCTGATCGTTACGCGGTAACCGCTCAACTTTTAGGGCGGGAACCATTTGAAAGGGCCGGGCCACTCTTGGCAAATGTAGATCCGCCTGCTCAATGTATTTCCGTTCTACCAAGAGCTCGGTTCCACCGGAGGCCAATAACTTCCTATCTTTCATTAATAGGATTGCATCCGCCCAAGCAGCGGCAAAATCCACATCGTGGGTGGCAATCAAAATCGTTTTCCCCATAAAACTCAAGCCTTGCAGCAACGAAGCAACCTCGTCTTTTCCCCGGGGGTCCAGATACGCCATGGGTTCATCCAGAATGATAACGTCCGGATGCATCGCCATAACTCCTGCTATTGCCACTCTTTTTTTCTGCCCGTAACTTAAATGATACGGGGGCTTATTCTTGAATTCCCTCATCCCCACGGCTCCCAGTGCGGTATCGCATCGCAGAGAGATTTCTTCTTCATCCAGCCCCATATTGGCAGGCCCAAAAGCAACATCGTCCCAGACAGTTGAAGAGAACACCTGATCATCCGGATCTTGGAAGACCAATCCCACTTTCCTTCTGATCGCGGCTGCTGTTTTCCGGTTTACTGTTTCCCCCATAATGCGCACAGTCCCCTGCTGCGGAAGCAGCAAGCCGTTCAAATGATGCATCAGAGTTGATTTGCCTGCACCATTGGGGCCGAGAATGGCTGCCTTGGTTCCTGCCGGAATCTGAAATGAGATGTCGTCGAGCGCCCGGGTCGAGTCGGGATACTGATAGATGAGATGTTCGACTTCGATCGCTAGCATTGGTTTCTCTCCCCTCTGTCCGATCACGGAATGAACCCTTGTATCCCCTTGAGAGCATAGCTTGATGGATCCTCATACTTCGTTCCACGGAACGAAGTAACAGCACTCCCATCAACTGCCCCATTCGTATATAAGTTCGCCAGGAAGCAAACCCACGAAATTTCATGCCCCTCGATTTTTGGGATTGAATCATCCGCCCGGTTTCATCTGCGAGAACAGACAGGTACCGCAAAGTAAATTCCATCATATTCACCAAAAGGACAGGCATTCCTAAATCTTTGAGGGCGCGCAACAAATCACGGTGCGGCGTCGTTCCAAGCAAAAAAGTGAGAGTCAGATTGGCAATCAGCAATTTCAGAGTCAGTTGCAAACACTGCTGCAGACCCTTTGCGCTTAAAACCAATGAGGAAGTCAGGACAATTGGCTCCTCATGATTTGTGAATGGCAAATACAGGACGGTAATCAAACCAAACGGAAGAATAAGCGCAGCTCTCAAAGCCACATATTTCCATGTCATTCCCGCCCATCCAATCAAGGCGATGACCAAAAACAAAAGGAATATAAGCCATACGGCATCAGGAATCAGAACCGCAGTCACAATCGTTGCTAGAGCAAGCAGAACCCGTCTCCGGTCAGACGCAATTACCTTTCGCTTGGCCGCTCCCTGTGTCGAGTCAAATAAACTTCCGCACAGCATCTTATCCCTTCTTTCTGGCGGACTCGGTTTTACGCACCCACCACCTTCCCAAAGTAATCATGGTCAGCAGCGTCAGCAACGTTCCCAGAAGTCCGGCAATGCTCGTTGAGAAAAAGGAATGTTCGATATTGGCCACTGTGTAATCAGCAAAAGGGGAAGTCCAGATTGTCCCCGTTTCCTTTTCCATAAATCCCAATTCAATCGCAGATCTTTCCAGACCGTCTGGTTTTGAAGACGCGAATGGAGAGATAAAACCGCCCAATAAAAGGGAGACCGTGATTCCCGCTCCTGCGAATCCTTTTATCCGTTTCATATTATCCCTCCCTGTTTACGGACAGCAAAGGATTCCAGGAAGTCTTGCGTTCCATCAGATACCGAAGCAAGGTGACGGTAACAATTCCTTCTCCGATCCCAATCAAAGAATGCCAGCCAATCATGGCTTTCATGGCGGGAACCAGGGGAGCCGTTCCGGACAGCGCCAATTCAACCGCCACTCCGGCGGAAGATACTACAACGGCTGTCCATGATGCAGCGAATACGCCTAGAAGTTTTACATTTCGATTCCGTACACCTGCAAATGGCCGGTACAAACCATACCCTATAAACGAAGTAAGCATCCCCAGATTGAACAAATTGGCGCCAAGAGCCGTGATGCCGCCATCCTGAAAAAAGAGGGTCTGGATGAAAGTTACAGTTGTCATAACCAGAACAGACACCCAGGGGCCAAACAGAATGGCAGCCAATGTCGCCCCGTTGAGATGGCCGGATGTTGCTCCCGCCACGGGAAAGTTGATCATTTGCGAAGCAAAGATAAAAGCGGCTGTGATGCCAATTAACGGCACCCTGGATTCATCCATTGCCAGTTTTGCTTTTTTCAGGGCAAGGCTTACCCCGACTGCCGAAACCGCAGTCAGAGTCATCCAGGTCCTGGTATCAAGAAAGCCATCCGGAATGTGCATCGCGATCTCTCCTGCCCTTAGGGTGTGGCAAATTTCTTGCCGATTTTTCCGTGATCCACCATGGTTGCCAGCACATCAAGCGCCGCCCTTGCAGCCAACAAGGCTGTAGTGTCGCTGATATCATAAGGAGGTGAAACTTCCACAACCTCCATTGCGCAAATGCCTTCCCTGGCCACCAATTGCAGGAACTTTAAAGCTTCCCTGGGCAAAAAGCCGCCCGGTTCCGGCCAACCCGTCCCAGGTACAAAACCGCAGTCCACCGAATCGATATCAAAACTGAGATAAACGGCCTTGGCCCCTTTCCATGCCACTTCTAGCGCAATTTCGACCGCTTTTTCAATTCCCATGTTTTCCACATCATTGATTGTTAAAATTGTGGTTCCGCGTTCCCGTGCGACTTTCACACCCGGTCGCGGGACCTGCCACCCGCCGATTCCGACCTGAACAAGATTGACTGCGGGTGCATTTGGGATGTTCGTGGCATGAAACCAGGGCGTTGTATGCATTCGCTCATCCATATCTTTCTCCTGAATGTCGGCATGACGATCCAGGTGAATAATCCCGATGTTTCCTTCCACGTTCTCGGCAACCCCGCGGACACAGGGAAATCCGATCGAATGATCTCCCCCGAAAATAATCGGCATTGTACCGTTGGAGAAGACGTGAGAAACGGCTTTCGTTATCTGATCAAAGCTTTTCTCAATATTTCCGATTGTAAAAACATCCCCCAGATCACACATGTTCAACGATTCGCGTAAATCAACACCAATTTCATAATTATAGGGGGTATACAAACTGGAGATCCGGCGGATTGCCTGCGGACCGAACCTTGTTCCCGGGCGGTAAGTGGTTCCGATATCAAAAGGCACTCCCATAAACGCCACATCATAGTTCCCCACTTCTCGGACATCCTCCAAAAAAGGGACCTTCAGGAAGGTGTTAATCCCCGCATAATGCGGCAGTTCGCCTCTGCTGAAACAGGAAATGGTGCGATCTTCAATGCTTTCTGCCGCTTCCAGACCGTATTCCAAAGATCTTTGAATCTCTTCCTCACTTTTTACAGTCGGAATCGCTTCCTCTTTAAAAGCGGCCTGAATTCCCATTAAATCTTCACGCTTAAAGCCGGAGGGACCTTGTTTTTGCTTGTAACCTAGTCCGTGATTATCAAAGAACCCCATGACGATCAACCTTTCTTTTTTTGAAGTAGAGAAATAATCTCCCTTTTTAAACGAATAAACGCTTCCGAATCTTTGACATGTTTCTTCCGCCGCAACTCATCCGGAATTTGCACTTCCAATTCAATGCGTCCGGGATGCGATTGCATCACATACAGACGCTGCGACAGAAAAATCGCCTCTTCAATATCGTGAGTGATGAAGACCACAGTGGTTTTTTCTTTCTCCCATATATCCAACAAGAGTTCCTGCATCTCACTTTTGGTTTGGGCATCAAGCGCTGCAAACGGTTCATCCATCAACAAAACTTCCGGGGAATTCGCTAGGGCACGTGCGATCGCCACACGCTGCTTCATTCCGCCTGACAGTTCTTTCGGATAGGAATCCGCAAAGGGTACTAACGAGACCAGTTCCAAATAACGGTCAGATACTTCTTTTCTCTGTTTAGGCGGAACTTTTTTCAGGCTGAGGCCAAATTCAATGTTCTCCCTGACCGTTAACCAGGGAAAAAGGGTATAAGACTGAAATACCATTCCCCTATCGGCTCCGGGCCCCTCAATTTCATGTCCCGATACCGAAATGGTTCCTGAAGTTGCCTCTTCCAATCCGGCCAGGATTCTTAACAAAGTGGATTTGCCGCATCCGGATGGGCCAACAAGCGAAACAAATTCATTTTGACAAACGTGAATCGACACATTGTCCAGGGCAAGAAAGGATCCGGTTTTTGTCCGATATTCCTTGGAAATGGAATGAATAAGGATTTTCTTTTCTTCCGGTACGTTTGTTTCCACAAGAGAAAATCTTTGCACCTTCGCAGCGGAACTTCTCATGAGCGTCCTCCCTCCGTCCAAGGAAACAATCGATTGTTGGCCAGCGCAAACATTCGATCTGTCAGCAGTCCCAAGAATCCAATCACAAAGATCCCCACAAAGATCACATCCGTATTGAGAAACCTTTGGGCTTTCATGATGGAGAATCCCAATCCCGAGTTGGCAGCCACTAACTCTGCAACCACCAGGTACGTCCATGCCCATCCCATAATCAAACGCAATGTATTCATCAGATCGGGCATCAAGGCAGGGAGCAAAACCCTTGTCACAACCTGGAATTCCGTTGCCCCCAACGTATAGGATGATTGGAGCAGATCATTGGAAACGGCCCGTGTATTATCGGCTACCATTAAAACCAGCTGAAAGAAACTCCCGATGAAGATTACCATGATTTTCGCGGTTTCCCCGATCCCTGCCCATACCATAATCAGGGGGATAAACGCAGTTGCGGGCATATACCGGATAAATTCCGTCGCCGGCACAATGACTGCTTCCGCAAAGCGAAACGCCCCAGCCAGTATTCCCAGCGGAATCCCAATTGCACAGGCGAGAAGAAACCCCATCCCTACCCGATAAACACTGATTCCCACGTGTTTCCAAAACTCCTCAGTTTGTACTTGTTTGATAAAGGTCTGAAAAACATGGTCAGGTGTCGGAAGAAACGTGCGGTCCACCGCTTGACTGTAGCTGAGCAGGCTCCATACAACCATAAACGCCATAAAAATCCCGATTACGCCCGATACATACCACTCTTTTTTTATTTCTCCCCGGATTTGCAGCAGTTTGGATCGAGATTTCCTCATGGTCGGTTCTCACCTCCGTTATCGTTTTTTTGCAACTTCCTCCATGAAATGTCCGTCCACTATCTGTTTCACATCCGGAATTTGGCTTAACATATCCAGCCCCTTCAAAAACTCCCCTGTTTTTTGCCCGGTATAGACCAACGAAGTAAACGAGCCGGTCTCCTTAAAAGCTTGCAAATTATCCTGAATACCGAAGATCTTCACACTTTCAACCGATTGTTTATATTCTTCAATTGGCGTCTCCGCCGCCTTTGCCATGATTTGCAGGGATTCTTCCGGATGCTGCTTCCAGTAGTCCAGAGCGTCAAACCAGGCATTCAGGATCTTTCTTACATCTTCAGGGCGATTCTTGGTCACCTCTTCACGAAACACCAGGAGATCCGGAATCAATCCGGGGGTATCTTTGGAAGAGAAAAGGAGTTTTCCCTTCCCTTCCTGAATGGCCTTGCTTAAAAAAGGTTCCCATAAGACAGCCGCATCGAGATTGCCCGAAATAAACGCCGGTCCTGCATCATTGACTGTCATGTTTGTATACTGAACATCTTTTTCCTTAAGGCCCGCGCGTTCCAAAGCGGTCAGCATCAAAAAATGATCCACTGTTCCCAGTTCAGTCGCAATTTTCTTGCCCTTCAGTTCCTGCAAAGAGTTAATTCCAGGCTTGACGACAATGCCATCTCCTCCATTGGAATTGTCGTTGACAAGCACGGCCTTCAAAGGAATTCCCTTTGCAACGGGAGCCAAAGTGTCGCTCAATGTTTGACTGTTCGCATCAATCTTGCCGGTAGCCAAAGCAGTCAGAGAATCACTGTAGACCGGAAACCATACCAGTTCCACATCCACACCGTTCTTTTCAAAAAACCCCTTCTCTTTGACGAGATACCAGACAAACCAACCGGGCCACGGACTGAGTCCCAAACGGATCTTCTGCTGGCTGCTTGGCGCTGAAACTTCAGACTGTTTGCTTTGGGAACAACCAACCAGATTCACAAGCAGCATGAGCAAGCAAATCAATAAAACAATCCTCTTCCGCATACTTTTTCCCCCTTTAAATCCGTAGTGTTTACCTCTTTTATCAAATAAAAAAAGAGATAACAGATGTTACCTCCCGGGCTTTTCTCCCTCCGTGTAGCGTCTGCCGGCTGGGCAGATGCCGTTTTCTCTCGGACCAGACCTCACTTTCGAAAATAAAAGGAGCGGAACCCTAGAAAACTTTTCGTGTTAGGTTTTATTTCTAGATTTCATTATCGGATCTGCCCATTTTGCACGTTTCTGGCCTCCAACTCAATCCGGAAGTTTCGATTCCAAGAATCTATCTAAATATTACCCGTAATCCAGCCATCAAAAAACCATTCGCGTGAGGTTATCTAACATCAATGATAATCGAGTAGGAGCATGGGGCAGTTTTTGATCATGCTTGGCAGGAAAAAGACTGCCAAGAAATCTCAGCAGTCTTCCTTTATTATTCATTGAACTTATCCAACATAGAAATCGTATCGATTAGGTGGTTATTAAAAATTTGACGGGCAACAGATAACAATTCTTTAATCATTGGATCTCGAAGCGAATATGTCACTTTATTCCCTTCTTTTGTCCCATAAACAATGTTTTTGTTGCGCAAAATTGCCAACTGTTGAGAAACTGCGGAACCTTCGCTTCCAATCAATGTCTGAAGTTCATTTACATTTTTATCTCCCTCAGACAACAATTCAAGGATGCGAATCCGTAAAGGATGCCCCAAAGCTTTAAAAAAATCCGCTTTGAATTGTTGCACATCAAGATTCAACTGCCATTGCCCCCTTCCTTTTTGAAAGTTTTTCATACTGATCCAATGCAAGAAGGATTCCTTCAATCATTGCCTGTGGTCGCGGAGGACATCCAGGCACATACACATACACCGGTACAATTTTATCCACCCCTCCATGATTAGCATAGGTTTCGCCAAATATCCCGCCTCCACAGGCACAAGCCCCGATTGCTACAACCATCTTAGGATTTGCTGCGGAGCTATAAGTTTTTCGCAGTGCTTCTTCGAGATGTCGTGTAACCCCACCTGTTACCATCAACATATCCGCGTGACGGGGGGACGCCACAAAATCGATTCCAAAACGCTGTATATCATAAATGGGATTCGTCAATGTGCTCATTTCGAAATCGCATCCGTTGCAAGAACCCGAATCCACATGTCGAATATGCAACGACTTCCCCAAAACTTCTTTGATTCTTTTTTGCAATTGAGTTCCCCAATCCACTTCTTGCTCTTTGACATTTTCCATTGTGTCATACTCCCTTTCCAACAGGTGCCAACTCTGAAGGTTTTACAGTCACTTGTGCAGTTTGAATCAAGTCCTGCTTGTTTTTGGTGGCAAGGCGGTATTCATTTGTCATCTTGATCATTTGGGTTTCGCAAACTTCCGCACAAATCCCGCAAAATATACATGTCGCGTAAGACAATACAAGCTCTGAAGAGTCCTCTTTTGGATGAAATTGGATCGCCCCTGTTGGACAAGATGCTACGCATACCCCGCATTCGGTGCACTCGTTTGATAAAAAAATCGGCTTGCCACGAAACCGGGAAGGAGCCGCTTCCAAAGGCATCTCTTTTGTTACGGTCCCGGTTTTGAAGATTTTCCAAAGTATGTCAAACATCGATTCCCACTCCTTTTAGACTGCAATCACCGGCCAATTTCATCGGTCGCAACAAGCATAGCACAATTCAAAGCTTTTATTGATCAAAGGGAAATCAGGCACAATATTCCCTGGCACCGTTAATGGAACGGCCGGCCAGTTGCTGTATGTTGCAGAACGAACCCGATAGCGGTACACAGTCTGCTTCGGCCCAATCATCAGCCAATGTACGGTTTCTCCCCGTGGAGACTCCGTCCATCCCATCGCCGATTGATAGGGAAAAAGTTCCGGAAGAAAGGTCACAATTTTTCCGGCAGGGAGCTGTTCCAATACTTGCCGAATGATTGAAAAAGATTGAAACGCCTCATCAATCCGAACGCGGATTCTCGCGAGAACATCACCTTCCCTATAAGTGGGAACGTCAAATTTGACCCGATCATATGCTGCGTAAGGTTGGTCACGTCGTACATCGATATTTCTGCCGGAGGCTCTTGCCGCCACACCCACAACTTCCAGGTCACTTGCCTGCCCGAGAGTGAGGACTCCAGTAGTCGACATCCGGTTGACAGCTATTTCATGCGAAAGCAGAATCTCAACAAGCTCTCTAAACTCCGCCTCGACCTTTTGCAGGGTTGTTTGAATATCCATACAATCTTTTGGTGTCAAGTCGATCCTCGTGCCGCCAAGATCAACGATCCCTCGTAAATAGCGATGGCCAACGATCCGTTCATTGAGTTGTAACAGTTCTTCTTTCAGTCTTGCTCCCAGACTGATTCCGACAGCAAACCCAAATCCCGCGCATACGTTCCCAACATCCCCGATGTGGTTATACAAACGTTCCAATTCCAGGAATAGGGTCCGTAAATACTTGGCACGGGGCGGAATCTCCACCTGCCCTGCATTTTCGACCGCTTGGGCGAAAGAAACCGCGTGGGATAAGGCACAGACTCCGCAAATCCGTTCTGCCAAAAACAACGCTTTCCGTAAAGGCATTCCCTCACTGGCCTTTTCCAGGCCGCGATGTGTATAGAAAAGCCTTGCATCCAGATGCAACACGGTGTCGCCGACCGCACCAAAGCGAAAATGTCCGGGTTCAATAATCCCGGCGTGGATCGGGCCCACCGGAATTTCCGTAACGTCCTCTCCCTCATATTGCATAAAGGTTTCACGGCTTTGAACCCTTGGCACCTGCATGGTTACCGGAAATTCCTTACGCAGAGGATGCAGTTCTTCCGGCCAATCCCCATGCAAAACAAGAGGTCGTGGATCCGGATGTCCTTGCGGCCTGATTCCCAACAAATCTTTGACTTCCCTCTCATACCAGTTTGCCGCAGGCAGTTCTATCGCGACAGACGGAAACGTGGGATCGTGTTCCTCGATCCTTGTTTTTACGGTTATGAAATGATGGAACTGATCAAACGAAAACACATAGTACAACGCAAACGATCCTGCCACATCCCGTTCGTCGCTTCCGACCATGGTAAACAGCCGGCCCTCTTTTTCTTTGCAGAGAAAACGACAAACCGCCGGCAGATCGTTTTTTTCTATCGTGATTACAGTTTCATTCTGTGCGTATGAGTCAACAGACAACAGTTTCTGGCCCAACTGTTGCTTGATTCTTGAAATGAGGTGTTTTTTGTTCTTTTCCATTATCTGTGTACCCCCTGTAAGACCTCAGACACTTGGTGAATCGTCTCACTAAGGAAAGGCGGGACATACAATCCGAACATTACAACAATCACCAATGGGATAAAAAGAGCGGCTGTTGACCAACGATTGATTTCTTTCTTTTCCAATTTGGCCGGAGCCTCACCAAAGGCCATTTTGACAACATAATAGATCATCCCGGCAAAGATCAGCACGACCAACAGGATAAACAGAACGGTTGCCCACATATGGCCTCCTTTAATCCCGGCCATCATGATGGTGAATTCACTGATAAAAATATTAAAGGGAGGAGCCCCTGTGATCGCAAAAGCTGCAATTAGAAATATACTCCCCGTGACAGGCATTGCCTTAAGAATTCCCGAGATGCGGTCCATTCGTTTTGAATGATATTTTTGATTGATGTTTCCTGCCGAGAAGAACAAGAGGGACTTGGCCATGGAATGATTGAACATATGGAGCAAGGCCCCGTATAATCCCAAAGTTCCGCCAATCCCGACACCCAGCGCGATAATCCCCATGTGTTCCACGCTTGAATACGCCAACATTCGTTTTAAATCATGCTGTACCAAGATGAAGGGTACCGTAATGGCGATCGACAGAAGTCCGAAGAAAATCAAAAATTGAGCCGCTTTCCCATCAAGAGTTGTATTCGCTATAGTAAATACACGAAATATACCGTACAGCGCAGTATTTAACAGTACACCGGACAAAACCGCACTCACAGGTGATGGCGCCTGGCTGTGTGCATCCGGTAACCAGAAGTGCATGGGAGCAAGACCTGCCTTTGTCCCAAAACCAACCAATACAAAGATAAAGGCAATCAATATCCATTTCGGATTCAGATGTTCAGCCGCTTGACTCAATACGCTCCAGTCCAAAGCTCGGGGATCTTCTCCAAGCAAATGAATCCCGGAAAGATAGATAAAAATAATCCCCAAGAGTGCAAACGCGATTCCAACGCTTCCCATAATCAGATATTTCCACGCAGCCTCAAGAGCCGTTCCTTTTTTATAAAAAGCAACCAATAATGCCGAGACCAACGTGGTTAATTCAATTCCCACCCACAGCAATCCCAAATTGTTCACGACGCTAACGGCCAGCATCGTAAACAGAAACAGATGGAACCATAAGTAGTAAAGGCGAAACTGCCGTTCTGTAATGATCCCTTCACTTACTTCGTGTTGCATATAACCGACCGAATAAAGAGAAGCAGTAAAGCCAACCAGAACTACCAACGAAATATTAAACGCACCCAAGGCATCGACATAGATAAACTCATTTTCCCCTGTGAACGGAGAGCCTGACAGCACTCTATAGGCCACAGTAAGCCCCGCCAACAGCATGAGGAATGCACCCGCCACTTGCACTCTTTCACATACTTTTTGGATCTTGATCCTCCAGGCAAGAAGTCCCGTTACAAGAGGAATTCCCAACAATGTCCAGATCCAACCCATCTCCGTCATCCCTTCAAATTCTGCATCTTTTCCGTATTTAAACTCTCAAAGGTCGAATGAATACGAAACGACAAAATTCCAATCACAATTACCGTCACAAGTATGTCAAAGAAGATTCCCAGTTCAACCATCAGAGGCATTCCATAACTAAGTGATTCAGCAACCAAAAACAGCCCGTTTTCAATCGTGATCAATCCGATCCCTTGCATAATCGCTTTCTTGTGATCGATCATAAGAAAAGTCCCCAAGAAAATGAGAATGATCGAAACCGCAAGATAGGGCTCTCCATGTTCCGTACCAGGCAATTGGAGACGGGAAGTAAGGTAAAAACCTGCCACCGACAACGCTAATGCGATAAACAAAGATGTGTATTTAGACGTAAAACGCTCCACTTCCCGTTTGATATCAATCTTTTTGATCGTATACTGAAGAATGGACGGGATCACAATCGCCTTCACCAACAAGGTAAGCACAGCTGCCGTCAGCAAATGAGAAAAGCCCGTTTTATACCACATTGCGCCTGCAGTAAGTGAAAGGATCACCGATTGAAATGCCAATATGCCAACCGAATCACTAATTTTCCGGATCTGGAACAACATCAATGTACTAATCAGCAACGACATTGCGATTACTTGATCCATTCATGCCCCTCCCTTTACTCCACTACCCGAACAAGAATTGCCAAGAGCGACAGAATCATCGAGGAAACCAGCAATTTGGGAACTATAAAAATACGGATTTTCGCATAAAGTGTTTCGATGAATGCCAATCCAATCCCCAGTCCAACAAGTTTGATCAGGTAAAGCAAGAACGATAGAAAGATTCCGCTTACATTCCAATCCACTGCTATTCCCCACGGGAAGAAAAGATTGATAAAAAGGCTCAAAATCAGCAATTGTTTGATTTGCGCCGCCCACATCATCAATCCCAAATATCTTCCGGAATACTCCAGAAGCATTCCTTCATGAATCATCGTTAATTCCAGGTGAGTATCCGGGTTATCAACCGGAATCCGGCCTGTTTCCGCAATCACCACAATGAACATTGCCAAAAAGGCCAGCACGTAAGAAGGCTCGATCCAATTCCATCCATGCGTTGCAAGTACTTGAATAAGTTGATGGAGTTTCGTCGTCCCACCGGACAGAAATACGGCAAAAGCAGCCAACAACAAAGCCGGTTCCGCAATCGCCGACAATGCCATTTCTCTGCTCGATCCCATCCCGCCAAAAGAACTTCCTGCGTCAAGAGCCGTGAGAGCCGTAAAAAAACGGGCCAATCCGAACAAATAAACAATCAGGATCATGTCCCCCACAAATCCTAAAGGAGTATTTGCCATAAAAGTAGGCACGAGGAGTCCGGCAGTAAGAATGGCAATAAAAACAATGTAGGGTGTTGCCACCGTCAGCCATGATGCGTGACCGGAAACGACCGCATCTTTTTTCATGTATTTCATCAAATCATAGTACGGCTGTAACACGCTCGGGCCGATACGATTTTGCAAACGAGCCTTGATTTTCTTGATGGTCCCCTGGATAAGCGGAGCCACCAGAAGAAGTGTAACAACCTGCAGCGACGTCCACCCGATCGTCCATCCGATTTGTCCTGACATGTGCTCTCACCTACCGAACCCAAAGTAATAAGAGTATGAGTGTGGCAATCATATAGGCCAAGTAGCTTTGCAGGTTTCCACTCTGAATCGACCTGACCCGTTGCGACAGGAAAACCGCAATATGAACCAGCGGTCGATACAGATTGGATTCAATCACAGAGTGAACCTGCAACCGATGATGGATTCGTTTTGGATAGTACACGTACTCCCCTCGAACCTGCACCTGTCGCCGTGGACGGTACAGCCATTTAAATATCATTAAAACGGGATGAGAGTATGAGGTACCCGTATACTCCATCGAAGGTTGCAGAGGGCCCCCACAGTTCCATGTTTCATCAATCTGATTTCTGCTCTTTCCCACCCATATACGAAGGAAGACTAGACTTAGAAGCAATAGGGCCAAGAAAGCCAGAAGGACTGCACCAAGCGATAGTGCTTCACCCGTAAGCCCGGCAAACGGGACGTAAAAGATGACATTTCCTGTTATCTTTGTGTCAAAGTACCCCGCGACGATATCTTCTGTAACTCGTAGGGCAATCCCCGGCCATATCCCCAAAACAAGAGAGCCTGATGCCAATATTATCATGCCCAGGCGCATAGGCACAGGAACTTCTCTTGCTTCCTCCGCATTTTTGGTGCGAGGCATCGCAAGAAATGCGGTTCCAAAGTGCTTGACAATACCGCCAGCCACAAAAGCTCCCGTCAGTCCGAGAGCAGCAACTGACAGGCCGCCGATCATTTTCCACGATGAATTTTCCATATCAAATGCGAGGTGCAGCAGAGATTGGAAAGTTGCCCATTCACTAATAAAACCGTTAAACGGCGGCAACGCGGAGAGTGCTATCCCTCCGATCAAAAACAATCCGGCTGTCCAGGGCATACGCCGAATAAGTCCTCCCAACTGGTTCACATTTTTTGTATGTGTCGCGTAAAGAACCGCTCCGGCTCCCATAAATAACAATCCTTTAAAGATCGCGTGGTTCATCACATGATAAAGAGCCGCCGTCAAGGCTAACGCCCCAAGAACCGAATGATGATAGGCATAGAAAAGCATAGAAGTGCCGATTCCCATGAAGATGATTCCCATATTCTCGGCACTGCTGTACGCAAGAAACCGTTTCATGTCATTCTCGGCCACTCCATACAAAATCCCGACCAAAGCAGAAATCACTCCAAAACAAAGGACAACAGCCCCCCACCAAGCAGGTCCGCCACCCAAAAAGTCAAAACTTATACGCAGTAACCCATAAATCGCGGTCTTGATCATAACCGCCGACATCAGAGCGGACACATGGCTTGGTGCCGCGGGATGGGCTCTCGGAAGCCATATATGGAGTGGAATCATGCCTGCTTTCGTGCCAAAACCGATAAGGGCCATAAGGAAAATAAGGTTTTTGAGCGAAGCGGACAACTGGGGGGAGACCTGCTGAAACGCTGTGAATTCGAAACTGCCGGCAAAGAAGAACAAAGTCAAGAACGAGAGAATGAGGAAGACCGTTCCGAAATGTGTCATAACAACATAAACAAATCCAGCCTTGCGAACTTCCGGCTTTTCATGCTCCAGCATCACCAAGAAGAAGGAAACAAGAGACATCAGTTCCCATGCCAGCAAGAAAGAAAAACCGTTATCGACGGTGACGACTGCAACCATGGAAAGCAAAAACAAGTTAAAACCTGCTCCCAGCAATCCGACATTTTTCTTTCCATAGTATTCAGTCACATACCCGGTGGAATATAAAGAAACGGCTACGGACAAAACGGAAAGGACCAACAAAAAAAACGCTGATAATGAATCCACCCGAAATGTGAAAGCGACATCGGACACGACGTGCCATGCGGAAATCGATATCGTATTCTGATGCAATAAAACGCGAATCGCAGCAAACGCCCCTGCGAGTCCTCCCAAGAAAGCCCCTGAATGAGCTACAAAGTTCGCGATTCTCGGGTTCCGGCTTGCAGCAATTGCACCAAATCCACCAAGCAAGAAAAAGACAAAGGATGCGCCAAAAAGTAATGAGTCTAAATCAAGTCCTTCCATGGAAGTACCCCCAAACACCATGTTGTTGAATATCCGATTATTTAAATATATAGAGTTTGCGTGTTGATTACAATCATGATTTGATTCAATTTCAGACTCGGTTGTTGCATCTCATTAAAAATTCCCAGTAAATTTACTGTATTCACACGTTTTTATTTTTCTACCCCGAAAAACAATAAGAGGTTCTGTGAAAAATAGTAGAGTCCGGTATTATATGTAAAAAACCACTCGTATGAGGTCTGACATCAACCATATAAAAAAGACCCGACGAATGATATCGGGTCTTTTCGGATACGATCAGCAATTTCCCTGGAATCCTTCCCGGTGCACCTGAAATCCTCTGCCCAACCAAGAGTTGGAATAACTGATTCTCAGCCCTTCCATGTAAGGAGCCAGCCCGGAATTGTAGACAAACCTGATTCCGCCGATTTCCACTTTTTCATCGTGTTCTTCCATAGACTCTTCCAGAGCCATCCCATAATTGGGACCGCCTCAGCCCACCCCGGCAATATACAAACGAACCATCTTCTGCTGGGGGTCGAACATCTCTTTCAATTTGTCAACCGCCTCATCGGTAACCTTGAGCATCGGTTGTCTCTCCTCTCCCATGTTTGTCTTTACTTTGCTGCGTTGACAGCTTCGATCAAGGTCTCTTCGACGCTTTGAGCAATTTCTTTCAGGCCCGGGTCGTTCACAACGTCCATCAGCATGGTGGGTCTTGGCAATCCGATCATCGTTTTTCCCTGATCTTCGTAGACTACGATTTTGCAGGGCAAGAAGTATCCGACCAGCTTGTTCCGGCTCAGTACACGCTTGGCCTCATGCGGATTGCAAACCTCCAGCACACGGTACGGGCTGGTGAAATCAACCCCTTTTTCCTGCAATTTGGCCGGAATGTCCAATTTCCACAATACCCCAAATTTCCTGTCCTTCAGACTTTCTTCCAAAGCGGCGACTGCTTCATCCACGCTCTTATCAGTTTCCACACTGTAATGAAACATACGGTCTCCTCCAATCTGTAGTTGCTTTTTAATTATACCCCTATGCGTATTATACCATTAATCATTTTTAGGGAAGTACACCCAGTTGATAAGACCTTACTGTTGCGATCAGATAAACAAATTGTGATTGCTTTCATCCGCCTCGGCCAGATAGGTGGCCACACCCGCATATTCAATTCCATCGATCAGTTCTTCCTCTTTGATCCCCAGAACGTCCATGGACATGGCGCACGCAATGATCTTCACGTCCAGCTCTTTTGCGGTTTGCATCAGCTCGGCCAGGGAAGCGATGTTTTTCTTGCGCATGATGTACCTCATCATTTTGGCTCCGATTCCACCGAAATTCATTTTGGAAATCCCCAATTTTTCCGGACCGCGGGGCATCATCTTTGCAAACATGTTTTCCAGGAAGCTTTTCTTGGTGGGCACATATTGGTCCTTGCGAAGGATATTCAGTCCCCAGAAAGTGAAGAACATGGTAACCTGCTTGCCCATGGCTGCCGCTCCGGTGGCGATAATGAAACTGGCAATGGCTTTGTCCAGGTCTCCGCTGAATACAATGATTGTGCTTTTATCCGACATAGGTTTCTCCCCTCGTTTAAGCATGGTGGACAGCGCAGCGGTTGGGTCCGATCTCCAGTTCCGCAGCTTTATCGGGAGTCACTTCAACCGCTCCGATGTTGATTTGCAGGATTTCTTCAAAATTGGGCGGAGTGGACTGACCGGCGGTAGCCACAACCATTTCGGTAAACTCGGCCCGGTTTTCGGTCCGCATGATTTCGTTATTTTTGCGGATCTCTCCCAGAAGGGCACCTACATAGCCGTTATCGTTGACTTCCGAAGGGCTTGCGTAATGGGAAGGCAGCACCATTACTGAGTCCGGCAGGTCGGCCAACTTTTTGAACACAGTATCATACAGGGATTGTGCCCACTCGCGGGCCTTGCCTCCCAGGTCAGGGCGGCCAAGCCCCCCGACAAACACCGTGTCTCCCGACAACAGGTACTTGTCATTGATCAGGAAGGAGGTGCTGCCCGGCGTATGTCCCGGGGTCGGAACCGCCAGGACTTTTACGTCCACAGAGCCCACTTTGATCGAATCGTACTTTTCAAGCGGTTCATGTGGAAGATCAGCGCCTTGCAATTCTCCGGTAGAGATATAGTAAGTGCCACTCGTTTTATGGCTGATCTCCGGCCCCCCGGAAATATGGTCCGCATGGCAGTGGGTGTCCATGATATCGACAATCTTTGCGTTTTCTTGTTCCGCGATTTTCAGATATTCTTCCGTGTGCCGTCCCGGATCCACTACCATGGCCTGACCGTCCGAGATGATCATGTAGGAAAGGCAACCTTTTGCCACACGATTGATTTGAATCAATTTCATGTTGTCTTTGGCAGCCACTGTGACAGGATGGTAGAATTGGCTCCATTCAATCATGCCGAGCCCCAGATAGCTTACCGTGAACCCTCTTTCATCAAGCAGCTCCGCCACCATTTCGGCGCCGCCGCCTTTGGCGCAGATCACGACAATTTCACGATCCTTCGGAAGATCTTTGTAATTGTCTTCGTTGTCTTCGAGAAAGTCAAAATAGGGAATATTGATCGAAGATACATTTTTGTGCTCAATTTTCCAATCGTTGTATTCCTCCGGATTGCGGACATCCAGAATGAACAGGGGGCCCGCATTTATTTTTTCATACAGTTCTTTTGCATTGATCATTGCGATTGCCATTCAAAACACCTCTTTAAGAAAGATTAAATTTTACTGACCGGGCCGTCCCATTGGGACATTCCGGGGACGACATTTTTCACTTTGGCGAATCCTTTTTCGTTCAGAATCTGACAAGCTGTGTCGCTGCGGTTGCCCGTACGGCACACTACATAGATTTCCCGGTCAGCATAACCGCGCAATTCTTCAATTCTTTCTTCCAGTTTCCCGAAGGGAATCGACTTTGCCCCTGGAATGTGTCCAAACGCATACTCTGCGGGTTCGCGCACATCAATCACAATCGGGTTGCTGCTCAATTGTTGCCGTAATTCATCATTGGTAATGACATGCGGATACTTTTGTTCCGGTTTTTCTTCTTTCGGGTCCGACTTACGGACGTAATGCTTGAAAGCACCGTCTTCCTGAATCGTTCCCAGATATTGATGGCCTGTTCGGTCAGCCCAACTCCTGATATCCGCTACCGACCCCGGATCAGTGGCTGTCACTTCAAGTACCTGCCCCGGTGTGATTTCTTCAATTGCTTTTTTGGTGCGGACAATGGGCATTGGACAGGAAAGTCCCTTGCAATCAATTGATTTGTCGACTGTGAAAATACTCATAATGTCCTCCTTATTTCGTTGCAATTTCGAACCAGATTTTTAATGCTGTCCCAAGAATCAAAACGGCGAGAATTCCTTGAAGAACTTTCGTGTTGACCCTGGTGCCAAGTTTTGCTCCCGCCGGTGCAGCCAGTACACTGGCAATTACCATGATTGCGGAAGGCCAGAAAAGAACGTCGCCCGCCATTACTTTACCTGCCGTTGAACCGATGGATGACAGAAACGTGATTGCAAGCGAGGATGCTATGGTCATCCGGGTCGGTATCTTTAAAATGAGCAGCATAATGGGCACAAGGATAAACGCCCCTGCTGCGCCTACAATACCGGAAGCGACGCCTACGACAAGAGCGGAAACAGTGGCAATCGTACGGTTGAAATCCACCTGCTCAAGCGGTACGTCATCCAACCCCTTTTTCGGTACAAACATCATGGCAGCAGCAATAGTGGCCAATACCGCATAAACAAAACTGATCGTTTCCCCCGACAGAAATTTCCCGCCGTAGCCGCCGGCGAAACTGCCGATGATAATGGCCACTCCCATATACGCCACAAGCTTATAGTTCATTACCTTTTCATTTCGCAAAGCCAGGACACCCGACAGGGTAGCGAAAAAAACCTGCACCGCGCTGATCCCCGCTACCTCATGGGCTGTATAAGCGGCGAATCCCAGAGCAGGGGGAATGTATAACAGCATCGGATATTTGATGATGGAACCCCCGATCCCCACAAGCCCCGAAATAAACGAGCCGATAAACCCTATCACGAATAATGTTGCAATCAATCCATAGTCCATCTTCTCCCCCCTTTCGACAATGTTTTTTGGGCCAATATACCTGATGGGGTATGTTTTTGTGTTTTAAAAAGAAGCCGGTCATGAATGACCAGAAACCCCGGTCTGCAGGTTTATACCCTTAGGGGTATAATATATTTTAAAACGATTCCCTGTCAATAGTAATTTCAAATCAAGTATGACAAAGATCGGGGATCATGATTCCCCGACCTTTTTTACAATGTTTTGACAAACTCCAATACTTCTTCTGCGTGCCCTTTCACTTTCACTTTCGGATAAATCTTGCGAATGATCCCTTCCCTGTCGATCACAAAAGTGCTCCGTTCGATGCCCATGTACTTCTTCCCGTACATGTTTTTTTCAACCCAGACGCCGTATGCTTCCGCCAATTTGTGTTCTTCATCCGACAACAGAGCAAACGGCAATTCATGCTTGGCAATAAACTTTTCATGTGATTTGATTGAATCGGGACTAACCCCAAGAATCACTGCACCCGCATCTTCAAACCCTTGAAGATGAGCCTTGAAATCCAAGGCTTCGTTGGTTCAGCCGGGTGTAGCGTCTTTTGGATAGAAGTACAGTACCACAATCTTGCCTCGATAATCACTGACGGAAATCCGCTCTCCATTGGTTGCCGGAACGGCAATATCGGGAGCAGCTTGTCCTTCCCGAACCAAGCCCATAACAAACCCTCCTATGTATTGAACTTAGCCTTTAAACTTATAATGCCGCGGAAAATCCCTTGCCAGCAAATATTTGGCAGCCTTGGTCCGCAGAGCCTCTACTTCCGGATCCATATCCAGGACAACAATACCAGCCTGCAAACGTTCCCGAATTTCTTTAATGGAAACAGGCAGTTCGGATAGGGCATCCAACTGTATAAGTCGCTCAAAAGCCTGATCCCGTAAATCGGCAAAACAGGTATCGCACATTGCGTGACCGCCTTCCACATGACCGGAACATTTGCAGCACAAGACGGATTTCCCGAGTGACATGATACAACTTCTCCTCTTCTTGGATAAAATTTGCTGTTTTAGATTTGGCAGCGATCTAAAAGTTTAGACTTAGATGAGCTACCTTTTTTTAGCCGAGATCCACAATAACACAATAGCCCCAGAAGTAAAGCTCGCACACGGCCAAGTGATCCAAGCAAAAAAGAGAACTTGCCAACGGCGAAGTTCTTCTTCAGTATACTCCAAAAACCCGTTATCTCGAATAGAACTTTGTGAATCTTGTCGCCCACAACGATCCCATTACGCTGGTTCCAGCTTATTATTCATCATTTTGGCTCAGCGTATACCTTTTTTGAATAATTTCAACTAACGCACAATCATATAAAAACCATCAGGGATACTATAGATAAGGGTTCTATACAGAGTCGTATGAACTAATCAAACTACCCAATTGTAAGGAGGGAAAAAGATATGAAGGTAGATTGGGTCGTTATTGGGGCTGGATTCACTGGTGCAACATTGGCCGAACGACTCGCTTCCCAACTGGACCAAAAGGTGTTAGTGATAGAGAAAAGGGATCATATTGGCGGTAATTCATACGATTGCTATGATAAGGAAGGCATCTTGATCCATAAATACGGTTCGCACACGTTCCATACAAACTCAGCTATGGTCTGGAACTATCTTTCCCAATTTACAGAATGGAGGCCCTACTTTCACCATGTGCTTGTCGTAGTGGATGGCAAGAAAGTCCCTGTTCCATTTAACCTTAACTCTATTTACACTCTTTTCCCCAAAAAGTACGCGGAAAAGCTTGAGGAATTACTTATCCAACACTTCGGTTTTGGAGTTAAGGTACCTATTCTGAAACTTCGGGAAAAAGCAAGCGGGGACCTTAGTTTTTTGGCAGAATATATCTATCAAAAGGTATTCTATCGCTATACCCTTAAACATTGGGAACTTAAGCCGGAAGAGTTGGATGCCTCCGTCACGGCGCGGGTACCGGTTTATATCAGCAGAGATAACCGTTATTTCCAAGACATTTTTCAAGGGATTCCTATGCCCAGTTACACCGCACTCTTCAGCCGAATGCTCAACCACCCCAATATCAAGTTGCTCCTGAATACGGACTATCGCGAAGTCATAGATGAAATCAAGTTTAAGCGCATGATTTACACCGGCCCTATCGATGCCTTCTTCGATTACAGACACGGCCTCCTTCCATACCGAAGTCTTTACTTTGATTTTGTTACAAAAAACCAAGAATATTTCCAAGAGGCTGGTACCATTAATTACCCTAATGATTATGAATTTACTCGCATTCTTGAACAAAAGCACCTCACCGGTCAAATCTCTCCAAAAACAACGATTACTTTTGTATACCCTCAACAGTATAATCCTGGGAAGACTGATCCCTATTATCCAATTCCCCGCGCGGAAAACCGACAACTCTACAACCTCTATTTAAAAGAGGCAGAACAAATAAAGGATCGTGTGCTATTTGCCGGATGGCTGGCGGATTACAAATACTACAATATGGATCAGGCGGTAGCACGTGCTTTGACTCTATTTAAAGAAATAGCGGAAAAAAGAGTCTGACCGACTCCCCGATAGAAGGGGTAAGAGATCCATTTGAAAATCTTTTACATGTCACATTTCATACGCAATGGAACGTTTTCTGTTCATTGAATGGGATGAAGTAAAGCTTCCTGGGTTTGACGCTTCTGGCTACAAGTTGGTGGTTGGATTGGTTCAAGTTCCATTTGCTCCCGGATATGGTTTGGAATTGGACGATAATTATTTTTCTAAAGCCGTAGAGGCAACAGGGTGGTTCATCAAAGTCTAATCCATGGAGGCGAGAGTTATGATATGCTTTTCATTAGTGGCTCACGAAAATGAAGATGCTGTGCTTGATCAAGTAAAAAATATTCATCACTTCGTAGGAAAAGATCACATGATTGTTTTATATAACGGGGGACCCAATAAAAAATTCGGCCAAAGAGTTTGTAAAAAGTACAAGAATGTAAGGCTATGCCCGTATAGCAGGCCATTAATTTACAGAAAAACAGGGCGAGTTTTATATGACGTCGCAAGATGGCTGGAGGAAAAGAAGGTGAAATATGACTATTTGGTTTACTTGGAATCGGATACCATGTTTATCAAATCTGGATTCGACAAATATCTGAAAGAAAAAATGAAGGGGTACGATTTTATAGGGCAGAATTGGACTAAATACGATCCTCTCAAAGATAAACCCAAGTCCCCTGGGGCGAAAATGATGTTTGACGATTGGAAACGATGGAAACGATTTTTTGAAACGAACTATTTTTGTAAAACATCCAATCCATTCCAAACCTATAAATATAAAATGATCAAGAAAATACTGAACACGATTGATCGTGAAAAATTAGAGAGACTACTATCATCGAGCCCGGTAGAAAGTTTAGGTGAGATGATTTTCCCGACATTTGCCGAAAAAGAAGGTGCAAGAATTCGAAGATACCCCAGGTCGTTTCTAAAATATAACCGTTGGAAACCTGAACGACTACCGGCTAAAGCCGGTAGGTTCCTCTGAGCGACTGAAAGTCGCTGTTCAGGCTAAAGCCTGCTGAAAAGCAACCGGTGGCTAAA